>JAIRVD010000144.1 GCA_031254075.1 Clostridiales bacterium | reverse complement strand
AAATAGCAGTCGATTCCGTGAATTCCGTATTTTTCGTAAAACGCGATTTGCGGTTTTACCGCCGGAACAATTTCGCAAATTTGATTTATGATTGCTTTGTTGAACTCCAAAAAAATTTCCGCAACGCCCTTTTGCGTTTCGCCGAAACGTCCGAAATTTTCGTTTTTAATAAAATTCGGGATTTGTTCAAGCTGCGGGTCAAGCCCGACGACGATTGGCGCGTGTAATTCCTGCATTCTTTTGATTAAGCGGTCTGTTACCATGAAATCACTCCTGTGAAATTAAGTTTTTATAAATGCTTTTATTCGGCGGCGAATCTTCGATTACGACTGCGTTTGCGTATTTTTGATAAAACGCAATCGCTTCGTCGGCAGACCAGCCGATAATCGCGTAGGCATAACCGCTTTCCTTCATCGAGAACAACGCCCTTAACAACAACTCGCGCCCTATGCCTTTTCCGCGAAATTCTTCCGAAACGCCCGTCGGACCGAAAAATCCCTTTGCGGAAGTATCATAACACGCAAACCCGACGATTTTTTTATCGCAAACCGCGACGTAGCAAGTTATCGGATTATTAAACAAACCGTACTCGCATTCATTCGCCCACGCTTCCTGAAAATTTGTTTTTACGAAATCGAGAATTGATTTTTTATCGCTGATATGAGCTTTTTTTATTGTAATTCCGTGCGCCGACAAATCCGCAAAATTAAAATCCATATCATAAAGTTTCACCAGCATATCAGGCATGGTACACAACCTTTCCGTTTGCGATTGTATATTTTACACGTCCCGTGACATTGCGTCCGTGGAACGGCGTGTTCCTGCTTAATGAATAAAACGCGTTTTTGTTAATCGTATGCGTTACGCGCGTGTCGATTATCGTAACATCCGCCGACGCGCCGACGCTTAAATGTCCCGAGTTGAACCCGAGAATTTTCGCCGGATTCATTGTGAATTTCTTAATCATTTCCGACGGCGAAAGAATTCCCGTTTCAATAAGCTGTGAAATCGCGAGTGGAACCGCCGTTTCCAAACCGATGATTCCGTTTGCTGCGCTATTGAAATCGCTCTTTTCGTCTTCGTGATGAGGCGCGTGGTCGGTTGCGATTGCATCGATTGTGCCGTCTTTTAACGCGGCGAGAATTGCGTTGCGGTCGGCTGCCGTGCGTAACGGCGGAGCCATTTTGAAATTCGCGTCGAATTCGGGCGCGTCATTTTTTGTCAATGTGAAATGATGCGGCGTAACTTCCGCCGTGATTTTTTGCCCGCGTTTTTTTGCGTCACGAATTAATTCCACGGCATAAGCGGTGCTTACGTGGCAGATGTGCAAGTGAACACCGATTGCCCGCGCTAAAATTATGTCACGTGCAATTATTATTTCTTCCGCCTCCGCGCCGCAAAGACGTGTGTCCTCGCAATGCGCAAGCACAGGCAAGCCAAATTCTTTCGCAAGCTTCATCGCCTCCGTGAAAAGCGCAGGGTTTTCAACGGTTTTTCCGTCGTCGGAAATTGCGCAAATTCCCGCGTCTTTCATTTCACGAATCATTGATAATTCTTCCCCCGCAAGCCCCTTTGTAATGCTTCCGATTGGAATTACACGAATCGCGGAATCCTTCGCAACAGTTTCGGAAATATATTTTATTGTTTCTTTGCTGTCCGCAACGGGCGACGTGTTCGGCATACAACAAACTGTCGTGAATCCTCCGGCTGCGGCGGCGCGTGTTCCCGTTTGTATTGTTTCCTTATGTAACTGCCCCGGGTCGCGCAAATGCACGTGCATGTCAATTAAACCGGGCACGACCCATAAATTTTTGGCATCAATTATTTCCGCATTTCGGGTGAAATTTTCGCTAATATTATTTTCGGAAATTATTTTTTCATTTTCAATAAAAATATTTTTAACTTCATCAACTTTATTTGCAGGGTCAATCACGCGCCCGCCTTTTATTAGAACATACACACTCATCACTCCGGTGTAATTTATTTGACAACATACGTTCGATTTCGTATAGTAACCTTAGGACATACATTAACAGAAGGAGGTGAAAAAATGATTGACAGCAGAAACATTGACGACCTGCACCCCGCGGTGGCTCGCGGATGCAGAGAACTTGTCAGACGAATGAACGCCACAGGATTCGCCGCCGTCGGAATTTCCTCAACCTATCGCGACCACGCAATGCAAGACCATCTATATGCACAGGGACGAACACGCGCGGGCAAAGTCGTTACAAACGCGCGCGGCGGACAGTCTTGGCACAATTGGCGCATTGCGTTCGATATTTTCCAAAATATCAAGGGGCAGGAATGGAACAACGCGAAATTCTTCGAAACCGCCGTAAAAATCTGGGAAGAAATGGGCGGCGAATGGGGCGGTCGATGGACAACTCTTCGCGACACACCGCATTTTCAAATGACTTTCGGCATAAAAATTTCGCAAATGCAAGCGGGACATAAAATTCCCGATACCGCAGTTATGCCGTGGGAAGAAAAAATTGAAAAGGAGGTAATTGAATTGATTTACCGCACCGTAAAAGAAATGCCCGACTGGGCACAGCCCGGGATTCAAGAGCTGATTAACATGCGCGTACTTAGCGGACGCACCCCCGACAACCTGGACGTAGACGAAAACATGATGCGAATTCTACTTATCATGCGCAATATGTTCGACCGCGCGGGTCTGCTCGGGACGATAGCCTCGAAGGCGTCGTAGCATATAAAAATTTACCGAAAACGGCGCATTCGCGCCGTTTCTTTTTTTATGAAAAAGTATATCAAATAAAAGTCTATACTGCCAATAAAAATATTGTAGTTGTTATAAAGTTATGTAATGATGCCAAATAGTTGGAACAAAATTTGTTACATTGTACACAGATAAAACCCAGTAAAACAGCCACTTGTATGTGATGTTGAAAAATATGTCTTGGAGAGTGTTTTAGTGGGGATTGGCGTTCATGTCAAAATAAGCAACCTTCTCGGTAATTTGAGCAGACTTCTGTTATCTCGCCCTGAAAAGATGTTGAAGTGAACTGAAGACGTGAAAACAATCGGGTATTAGGCTACCCATTAATTGAGTAATAACCATTTTCACGTCAATCTAATGACCACCTTTTGATAAACGCCACGGTGAATTAACAAGTTTCGATTCGTTCACGTTAATTCTCACACGCACACTGCATCGGCTGTTTGTGATTGCCGCGAAGTGAGTTATACCGAAACGCGAAAACATCTGCCCCCTCTGTCGTCGGCAAATATTTTCGCTGACGAACCTTTGCCAATTTCGTCAACGGCGAAACTTCCTGATTTTCCACGAATTACCACACGAAAGAACACGAAAAAAGAAAATTGAAAAGGTTTATCCGTGTTGAAGAACTTAGAGTGGCAATTTCATCAACGGGGAAGATAAACATCAGGCAAACAGCGGCTTTTGCATTTTTAAAAATTAGACTGACGTGTTGCCGCAAG
>JAIRVD010000132.1 GCA_031254075.1 Clostridiales bacterium | reverse complement strand
AACTCAACGGGCTTTCTTCGGGTGCTGATGACTATATCGTAAAGCCCTTTGAAATGCTGGAACTCCTTGCCCGCATTGATGTCGTGCTGCGCCGAATCCAAAAACATACTACGTTATTTCGTTTAGACAGTGCGGTCGTAAATTTGGCAGACCGCACGGTGACTGTCGGAGGCAATCCGGTTGATTTATCTCCCCGCGAATATGAACTGTTGGAAGTGCTGATAAAGAACCAAAATATCGCGCTGTCCAGAGACAAATTGCTTGAACTTGCGTGGGGTTATGATTATTTCGGCGAAACACGAACGGTAGACAACCATATCCAAAAACTCCGGAGCAAACTCGGTTGGGAGGAACGAATAAAAACGGTCTACAAATTGGGATATCGGCTGGAGGTTAAAAAATGAGACTGAAAACATTCACAGCTACTTATTTATTGTTCATTGCCGTTCTTTTTTCCGGTCTCAGCATTGCTTCCGTGTATCTTAATAACAGCCAAACAAATATGTTAAGACGTCAGGCGGAAAGAGATTATTTCAGGATTTCTGCGGAACTTTCCAAAGATATAGCGGTTTTATACGGCGTAAGCGCGATACCGGACGATTTGGATTTATCGCCCGCTGTAGAATCTCTTGTTTTGAGCTATGCGAGATATTACAGGGGGCATAATATTGAAATTTCCATTATCGACCTGCAACAAGAAAACAACAATATACCGGCAAATCACGAGGCTTCATTCGTGCGGCGCGGGCAAGAGCATTTTATACACATTGCGGGAACTTTATCCGCGCCGTTTCAGTATTATCAATTGAATTATTATCTGAATATCACCGAAAGCATCACGAATATGCGTAATATTCAACGTGTGTTTGTTATCTTTTTTATCGTTTTTTCGCTCATTGCCGCGTTTATCTTGTATTTTATTCTGCGGCGGATTTTTAAGCCGCTTGATATTGTTGCGAAGACTTCGCGTAAAATCGCCGATGAGCATTACCACGAGAGGATTCACATTAAAGGGAGCAACGAACTGACCGAAGTTGCGGGAGATTTTAACCGCATGGCGGAGAAAATCGAAAATCAAATCCGCCTGCTGGAAGAAGAAAGTGCCGGAAAACAACGCTTTATTGATAACTTTGCGCACGAAATACGAACGCCCATTACTTCCATCTACGGCAATGCGGAATACATGCAAAGAGCCGTATTGGAGGAAGGCGAAATCTTCACGCTGACGCAATCAATAATGGATAAGACCGGGCAAATGACCGAGATTGCCGGCTCTTTGTTGCGTCTCGCAACGCTCAGAAATTATACGCCCGTCAAAACCCAAATAAATATCGGTTGCTTATTCGAGGATATATCGCAATTATTATCAAAGCAAATGAATGAGCATGGCGTTAAATTTTCATACAAAGCCGACGGCGGCGTTTTGTCGGGGCAAGAGGACTTAATCAAGAGCCTGTTGTTAAATTTATGCCTTAACGCACTGAAAGCCTGTTCGCCCGGAAGCGGTGTTGTTTCGTTAATCGCAGAGGAAGAAAATAAAAGAACAGTTCTTTCCGTAACCGATACCGGCAGCGGAATCCCTTCCGAAAGTCTGCAAAAAGTTATCGAACCGTTTTATCGTGTGGATAAGGCGAGAAACCGCAACCACGGCGGGGCGGGGCTTGGTTTAACCCTCTGCAAGCAAATTGCCGATGTCCACGACGCAGAAATGATTATTGAATCAAGCGTAGGGGTGGGTACTGTCGTGAAAATAATATTTACAACTTCGGGATAACTTCGGGATAACTTCATGACAAATCAGATTTATTATAGTTCTTGTGAGGCCACACAAAAACTAAATCAAAAAGGAGAATGAATTATGAACAAGGAAAACGGCAAGGAATTTTTGAAGGTGTTTGGTATTACCGCAGTATCAGCAGGGATGCTTAGTGCGGCATTAGTCGGCATTAACACTATAGCGTTTGCGGCATCAACAGGAACGGCAGCGATTCTGCCCCCAACGGCAACCGTTGTTATCTCCGGTGAGCAAGCACCGCAGGAAGACTTCGTAGAGCCGGAACTGGAAGTAACGATGTATCCGACAATAATAGATGATGTAGAGGTTGTCCCAAGTGCTAACGCTCTTGCACCCGATGATGCCGCTTTGCACGTCGCACGGTACATCTGGAAAATATTCGGTGAAAGCATAGACGGCAAGTTTGTTGGCGTAACGTATTCCGCATTGCCTTCTGATTCGCGGGTGTATTGGCATTGTTCCGTTGCAGATTCGGAAGAAGCGTTTCTTGATAATCAAATGTGTTTCTTTGTTTCGATTGATGCTGTTACGGGTGAAGGGCTTAGTATTTACCGCACAATAACAACCTCAGCGGCCGATAATGAAAGATTGGATGAAATGAGAATAAATGACCCGATTAACTTCGTCGAACAAATTCGCAGAATACGCCCGGATCCCATTATGCCTGAAGATGTTGACGAAAGCTTTTTTGACATCGCAAAAGAATACGCCGCATTGCAATTTCCGGGTGCGGAAGTGGTAAATGCAGAACTTTCATGCGGTGGAAGTATCAGACATGGTTTTGATGAAAATGGTAATCTTGTCGCAACAAACCACAGGATTTCTTTCAGGGTTTCGGTAGATACAGGGTATGACGCATTTGTGACCCTGTTCGTAGACAGCGGAGAGCTGGCGTCCATTCACACAGACCACAATTATGATATACCCGGTTTTAATTTGCGCGGCCGCGGATAATCCGGGGTGAAAACAAGATTAATAGCCCGGGTGCTATATCACCCGGGCTTTTTTCTGTTAAATAACCAGGGCGTGTTCCCGCTACTCCACCGGGACATCTTTTTGGTCAATTTTCCGCCACTCTGCGTTAGTTTTTCCTAACGCACCTCCGTTTTGCCGACCGATTGCGTAACCTTCCATACGGGTTTTATAATCTTCGCGAAGCAAGCCCTCAACCGAAAATTTAATAATAAACCGCGACTGTTCGCTCGGCGGCAGTAAGGAAATTTCAAAACCCTGTTCAAGCCGCCGCACCCACGGCATAAGCGTAAACTTTACAAAACTCAAACTTTGATGTTCAATATTTGAGAATGTTGCGTTGCTTAAACCGCCGATGAGATGAAGCGGGACGCGATAAATTCGCGCTATTTCTTCAAAATGTCCTTGACCGTGTTTGGAAACTCCAACACGCCGCCCGGATTCGTGCCGTTTTTAAAAAATGCCGCTCCATATTACTCGG
>JAIRVD010000105.1 GCA_031254075.1 Clostridiales bacterium | reverse complement strand
GCTTTAATTCTTACACTCGCCATTGCATTTGCAGCTTGCGGCGGCGGCAACGACACAGACACAACCCCCTCCACTCCCGTGGCTGAACAACCCGCTCCCGAACCGCAACCCGAACCTGCTCCCGAGCCGGACCCAATCCCCGAACCTGAGCCTGAACCGGAGCCCGTAGATGAAGGCATACCCGGAATCCACGCAGGATTTTCTCGTGACGGCGACGGAAGCTCTTCCGTAACAATTGTTTTGGGCAGCGGCGAAGATGTTTGGCCTTTCGCAGTAGGCGAAGACGATGAAACCGGTCCGCGCGCTTTTGAGCCGCTTCCCGGCAGAACCTATCGCTTAACCTACAATGTAACATCTGACACCGTGGATTCAGGTGCCACCGCATGGCGCGTTCGCTGGGCTAACAAAACAGGCTATCCGCCTTACACCGCAGGTGACGGAGCAGTTGTTAACGACTTCCCGGTCAGCGTAAACGATGTTGCTACCGTTGTTCCCGCTCACTTTAACTCCGACATCGAAGCCGGCGGAACCTATGACCTCGTTGTAGAAGTTACCCTCGACCCCGACCAAGCGCATGACGAACTCATCGGTAATATCACGCTTCGCGGCGGCGGCGGAAGCAGCGAATGGTTCTGCAACACCCTTGTTATTGAACTTCTCGCAGAAGGTCCGGGCAGCGATGTCGAAGAAACACTTGTTGAATGGTCAAGAAGATAATTTTTAACGAGTTTCGGTTTTCCGAAAAGGCTTGACCCGAACTTTATAATAAAAAAAGAGGCTGTAACGAAATAAGAAAAACAGATTTCGTTGCAGCCTTTTTTTTGAAATATTGTCGTACATAAGACGGTCATCGTCTCTCCTGTCAATCGCGGCTAAAAATGTGTCGGAATCGAACAAAGGAACAAAACTGCCTTCGCCCAACTGCCCATGGGATAAAATCAATTTCATGCAAAATTTAAAAATATTGTTGACTTTGGAGTAGCTCCATACTGTACATTAAATTTGGCGGCAGAAAAAACAAGGAGGTGTTTGGTATTTCTATTTTATCGGATACGGGAACGTTACATGCTATCGGCGCGCTGTCAAAAATGGTTGGAATAACCCCCGATGCGCTTCGTTATTACGACGAAATCGGGTTGTTGAAGCCGGCTTATATCTCACCGGAAACAGGGTATCGTTATTATTCCGACGAACAAGCCGCTGTGCTGGCTCAGATTATGGAAATGAAGCATTACGGTTTTTCCCTGAACGAAATAAAAAGTATCCTCAAACAAGGAGAAGCCGCCCTTACGGATATGTATCTTAACCGTTGCTGGGCGTTGGAAAAAGAAAAAAAGAATTTGCAGAAAACAATTGACAAATTATCTAAAAAAATAAAGCAGCGACAGGAGGAAATTTTTATGAATAAAAAAATATTGTTGGTTGACGACGTGCCGTTCATGCGAATGATGCACCGGGGTATATTCGACACAGAAGGTTACGAAATTGCCGGCGAGGCTTGTGACGGTTTAGAGGCTGTGGAATTATACAAAAGCCTTAAACCCGATGTTGTTGTGTTAAATATTGTAATGCCTAACTTGGACGGCACGGGCGCGTTGGAAAAAATTATTGAATTCGACGAAAACGCGCGTGTCGTTATGTGTTCCGCGATGGGTCAGGCGCATATGGTCGCGCAAGCCCTGATGATGGGTGCTCGGGATTTCATTGTTAAGCCTTTTAACAGCGTAGAATTGTTAAATGCCGTGCGCAAATCCTTTAATAAGGTGAACCTAAACCGGGAAACTTTAAAGCAAATTCGCGAAATGTGCGCCGAAAACACGGAGGTTATTTCTCAAGTTGATGTAGAAAAAATAATCGAATTTGCCCGCTTGGAAAGCAGCGGCGAAGAAATTGCGGCTTTTGTTAAGTCCTTGACGGAAAAAAGTACGGTAGAGCAGAAAGAGTCGTCCGTTGAACAAGCGTCTGAAATTTCAATCAGACTTGATAAATTAGAGCAAGGCATGGAAGAAATAAAAGAGATGTTGCGTTCGATGAAACAGCGCTGAAAATCGCCGAACAAATGGTTGACGAATAAACATTCGTTCGATATAATTTCATTAAGACAGTTCTTGCGAGGTGTTCTGTATGAAATTAAAATCGAATAAGGTTATTTTTCATATTGATGTGAATTCCGCGTATGTTGCGTGGGAAGCATTGGAACGCATGAAAGAGGGAGAAGAACGGGATATTCGGGATATTCCCGCGGTGGTGGGCGGCGACGCAGCGACGCGGCGCGGAATTGTTTTGTCCAAAAGTTTAAGCTGCAAGCCGTACAAGATTCAAACGGGTGAATCATTATTCAGCGCGCTGAAAAAATTTCCGGGTCTGGAAATTTTTCCGGCGCGTTTTGGCGTGTATGAAAAATACAGTGATGAAATGATGCGTTATCTTTCGCAATTTTCGGACAGAATACAGCAGTATTCAATTGATGAAGCATTTGTGGATTATACATATATGGAAGAGCATTTCGGTTCGCCGCTTGAGGCGGCGGACAGAATTCGCAACGGAATAAAAAACGAGTTGGGGTTTACGGTGTGTATAGGCGTAAGCTCTAATAAATTACTGGCAAAAATGGCAACGGAAATGCGCAAGCCGGATTTTACAAACACGCTTTTTCCCGAAGAAATAGAAAAAATGTGGGCATTGCCCATAGAGGAATTATTTATGGCGGGGCGGGCGACCGCTCCGAAACTGCGCCGTATAGGAATAGAGACGATAGGCGACTTGGCGCATTATGATGTGAAATATCTGACTCCAACCTTTAAATCTTTTTCGGATGTTCTGTGGCAGTATGCAAACGGCATCGACGACTCTGTTGTGAAAGCTAATCACGGCGGGGCAAAAAGCATCGGTAATTCCACAGCACATTCGAAAAAGATTTAAATGTCGGGTTCAAATATTTCACATCATAATTCGCCAAATCGCCGATGGTTTCTATTCCTATGCGCCGCAGCTTCGGCGCGGTTGCGC
>JAIRVD010000067.1 GCA_031254075.1 Clostridiales bacterium | reverse complement strand
CTATTAAAAAAAATTAACTGATGTTCGATCATTAATTCTTTGAAGTCATCTTGACTTTTTCCTTCGTTTAATTTTTCTCAGTAAAATCACAGCGAAAACTATGTAATTGAACGCCTCCCCGCTTGAGACTGTGAAATCAAATCTGTTGAAATCGCTGCGTTATTCATTTAACATTATGAAAGCCAGTTCCTTGCTGTTGATTTTTTCCTGCATGGGTAACGATTTAGTGACGAACCCAATGCTTTACCATGCATTGTTTTGCTCTTCAAATAACTCTATTTCGCGCCAAAGATATGTTTTTTTGCGTTCAAAATTTTTTTGTTCAAAAAATCATATCCCGCCGAAAGTATCTCTTGCAGGGCAAGATTGGTTGGAGCCGGTTATGCAGCTTGGTGCGGTTCTTCGCTTTTGGGTAGAATCGTTTCCATCTGTTCCACAATCGCCTGCCGTTTGCTCTGATATTCACTGTTGTGTATCTGCGTGATTTCTTCCATTTCAACGGGAAAATGCGAAGTAACCAGTTGCAGGAACAATGACGAATTTCTGCCGACGCCAACTGTTTTTACCATGTTATGACAAAAAAATCACGTTTCACAACATTTTTCTGTTCTGCGGTGAGGTTAGTCGTACAAGCGGAGTTTGTACGTCTTCTGTTACGTTTTTCCCCTGTGTGATTCCGAAAAGTTCATAATGCCGGTCATCCGGGTCGGATAGCATTATGTAAAAATTTGATTTGGATATTTGAGAAAATACTAACATCTTTGCATAAGATTTTTCAGAGGATAACAACGGGACTTCTATCCTTTGAAAAAGGAGTTTTAGAAGTTCCTGTAACCAAAATGGAGGGATAACCATGAAATACAAGAAGCCCGTTATTGTTGCAGAAAACAAGTCGGACGGAACCTTTGCCGCTGCATGTCCGCCGCAAAGTTCAGGTTCTGCACCATGCAGTAGTTGCGAAACGGTAGTGTAGGTAATACAGCGAACAGCAAAAGTTTCGCTGGTTTTTCAGTTCGCTTACCAAATTATTATTGGTAATTTTTAATGATATGTTTTATCGTCAAAAATTCGATACGTTCATCCGCATTTACGACGGTAGTGTTGGTTATTTCGTAAATAAAAGCAATAACTCTGATCGCGTAACCGAAGAATCGGGCGCGGTGTTTCTTGCTGCATTATCTCGTGAACCGAAAACCTTAAATGCGCTTTCCGATGAAATAGCCGAAAAATTTATGGATGTTGAAAAAGATACGCTGAAAAATGACATTGTTGAATTTTACGGAATTTTGGAAGAAGATGGCTTTATTGTGTCCGGCGAAACTAAAGAGGAGCTTGACCGCAAAGACAAGCGTTTTTCCTATTCAGCCCTTGAGCCAAAAACGATTAAGACGGATTTTACTCCAAAAGTATCGCGAGCGAAGAAAAGTTCTCAAAAATATTTAGAGAAGTATTTTAAGGACAGACCGCACTTAATGTCCTTGCAAATCGAATTAACAAGCCGTTGTAATGAACGCTGTGTGCATTGCTATATTCCGCATGAAAACAAAGTCAGCGATATTGAGCCTGCATTGTTCTATGACATACTTAAACAATGCAGGGATATGGGAGTTCTCAGCCTCACGCTTTCAGGCGGCGAGCCGATGCTACACAAAGATTTTTGTGATTTTTTACTTAAGGCAAAAGAATATGACTTTTCTATCAATGTACTCAGTAATTTGACGCTGCTCAACGACGAAATCATCGCCGAGATGAAAGCCAACAGACTTTCGAGCGTTCAGGTGTCGCTCTACAGTCTCAATCCCGAAATTCACGATAATATTACCAAATTGAACGGCTCGTTTTACAAAACACGCGACAATATCTTACGCTTGATTGAAAACGACATCCCGGTGCAAATAAGCTGCCCAACGATGAAACAAAACCGCAACTGTTTTTCCGATGTGATGCAGTGGGCGCACGAACACAAATGCCGCGCTACAACCGACTATATCATGATGGGGCGTTATGACCATACAGCCGATAATCTTGACAACCGACTTTCTTTGGACGAAGTTGGTAAAATCATTAATGAAGTAATCTCGCAGGACAAAAACTACCAACAAGCAATTCTTGCTGACAATTTTGATGTGCGGGAAAGCCGCGACCGAAGCGATGACCTTGTTTGCGGCGTGTGTGTAGCGTCAATCTGCATGGTTGCAAATGGCAACGTTTACCCCTGCGCAGGCTGGCAAGGCTATGTTTGCGGTAACGTAAGGGAAACGGCACTCAGGGAAATCTGGAATAATTCACCTGAAGTAAAATATCTTCGCGGTTTGCGAAAAAAGGATTTTCCGAAATGCAGAAATTGTGAAGATAAAGGGTTCTGTGCAATGTGCATGGTGCGTAATGCCAACGAAAACCCGGATGGCGACCCGCTCAGGGTCAACGAACATTTCTGCAAGGCAGCCGCGCTTAACCGTAAAATTGTTTTGGAATCAATAACAGCCCCGATGACAACAGGCTTTACAATTTTTCCTTTTGAACAGTTAGGAAATTTCTGCCAATGCAAGAC
>JAIRVD010000362.1 GCA_031254075.1 Clostridiales bacterium | reverse complement strand
GACGGTCTATGAAGCTGACAATGAATGGTACACGCCGAGCGCAAACGCGCTCTCAGCGGACGAAGCCGCAGAAGTTGGCGCAAGATACATCTGGGATGGATTCGGGGACAGCATTGACGGGAAATTCGTCAGCCTGTTCTATTCTCACCATCCGTCCGGCACACGGGCGTATTGGTGTGGTATGGTAGCGGATTCCGCAGACGCCTTCGCAAACGATAGGTCACTATACTGGTTTACAGTTTGCGCGATTTCCGGCGAAGGCATTGACATCGGTCAATTTCTCGTCGGCGATAGGGAAAGTAGTCTCGAAATCAGAGAGCTTATGATGCAGGGTGTTATCTCGCAAGAGCCTGTGATTGACGATACACAGCTTGAGTTATCTGCGAAAATCGCAAGCGAATACGCCCAAAGACATTTCAGCAACTCGACCGTCGTCAGCGTAGAGTTGCAACGCGCAACTCCAAACGCCATTGACAGAGATTCGGACGGAAACGTATTTGTCACGGATTATTTTCTCACCTTCTCTATCACCGACAGTACCGGGCGCGAAGCCGAGGTATCCATCCTTATGGAATCAGAGCAATTAGGTTGGATAATGACACAGCACAATGATATAATTCCGGGTTATAATTACGACGCTCCCGGCGGCATCGGATAATTAAATTTATCTTCTCCGTTGATGAAATTGCCACTCTGAGGCAACCCCCGAAAACCCGCTGATACGAATTTCGGACGAAGCGATGGTTTTCGGAGGTTGCCCCGAGTTCTTCAACAAGGGAAACCTTTTTTGATTCTCTTTTTTTCGTGTTCTTTCGTGTGTTTCGTGGTTAAAAAATTTTCAAAAAACACTTACAAAGAAATGGTGCGTAATTGAAATGAAAAAACGTATACTTTCTCTTGTGTCGGCAATCAGCTTGCCCCGTTCAGAGAAGGCTTCGCTGTAGTATATGGCGGCAACGCGGTTGATTTCGGTCACGGTATTATGTCGCCCCGCAGTACGGCAAGATATGGTGTTGTAGATAATACAGGGAATGAAGTAATACCGCGTGAATATGATTACATTTCAAGTTTTAACGGCGGGTTGGCGGTTTCTTTTGTAGGTTCTGCCGATTTTTATCACAATGCTTTTTATGGCGAATGGGGTATTTTACAGATTGATGTTGATACTATCCTCACCCGGTGATTGAGCGCATGATTTTTATTTTTTTCAAATTATTCGACATAATATGACACACTGTTGTCATGTTATATTAGTTACAATGGACAAAAAAATCAGGAGGATGAGCAAATGAACAAGTATGAAACTGCAATGAAAATTTTGGAGGATTGTCACGGAAGCGGCAAGGATAATCTGATTGCGCTTGCGACGATGACACTTCCGGACGGTGAGGGCAAAACGCGTTCCACAGTTCGGATGGTGGATGCCTATTATGAAGACGGCGCGTTTTATGTTTCGACATATGCCAAGGGAAACAAGGCGCGGCAGATTGAGCGGAACGATGAGGTTTCCGTTGCGAGTACGGATTGGTTTACGGGGCAGGGAAAGGCAGTAAATTTAGGTTGGGTCAAGGACGAGAAAAACGCGGATATTCTGGCAAAGATGAAAAAGAATTTCGCCGGATGGTTTAATGACCACGGCAACGAGGACAGCCCTGATTCCATCGCAATAAAAATTACACTCACAAACGGTGTGGTTATTAAAGACCATGGTGCCGAAAGGTATGAGGTAGACTTTATTAATAAGGAAGCAAAATAATTAATGGGAAAATCGGATTTATCGGATGCCTGCAAATTTATGAAAGGTATTATCCTGCCCGAAATGCCGGATAATTTCGTAATTGCGGAGCCGTTTAGGCATGGCTTGTCGAACGATGAATTAATTGCGGGAATCAATGCATTCCGTAAATTTTTGCATGAGTTGTTCGACAAGCTTGCCGCCGAGAAGAACCGCTTCGACCCGAAAAAAGCAGCGTTGTTCGACCCCGAGAGCGGCGAGGATTCTCTTTGGAAATGCTTTCCTGTGACGAAAGACCTTGCCGCGCTTTTGTTTTTCATCGGGTTGCACGGCAGGCTTGAAACCGAGCCGAATGTCGAGCTTGTTGTCTACGGTTCGGATTTGTTAAATGTACCCAAACCAAAGAGCGAGAAATTCTACGGACTAAAAAAACTGTCGGGCAAACGCTTGTCACAACTGTTTGAGTTCCTGTCGGAAATGAGCTTCTACTTTGAGGAATTTGATTATTCCGAAAGCGTGGACTTATCGAAAACGGGGGCTTTTTATGTCTCGTACGAAAACGACAGCGATTTAATTGTCGGCTTGAAACTTTTGGCGGAAGCACAGGCAAATATAAAGTCCGAATTATACAGATTGGATTCGGCGTTTATGCGCTGTGATTTTCACCCGCTCGCCGACACTGAGCCGAAAATACATCAAATAAGGCTTGCCGACTGCGTCGGTACGCAATCGCCGGATATTCGAAAATGGCTGTCAGAGCTTGACAGACATCTTTTATGTAACGGTTGCGGCGCAACCGGCGACAAAAGCGGAGTTATTGCTCTCGCTTATACGTCGAAGAAAAGCAAAAAGTGGGTGTGCAAACTTTATTTTGGAGTGGATGGTTTTCGGATAAGACTGAACGTGAGTTTTGCGCGGCGTGCCGACGCGACATTGCAACTCACCGAAACCATGCTTCAAGTTTTGCGTGACAAATGTTGCGCAAACTGCTTCGGAGACCTGCCATGCACATATGGCGGGGCATTTGTGTTCACGCAGAACGGCGAGAATTTCGCGGGTTGCCGCAGCGCGCATTACGACGGATTTAAATTCACGCTCGAAAACGCGGAAGACAGGGAAGCAATCATGAAATGGATTAACGAATTATTTCAATAATCCTTTCTGCGGCGTCCCAAGTGACATCTGCACCGAAGAATTCCGCGATAAAGCGCAACGGAACCATTATGCGCCCGTCGATTATTTGTGCGGAGATTTCCGGTTCGATTTCGGGGATGGTTGTGCCGATGGGAATCAGTAGTGTTCTGTCGTCGGAAACAAGCGTGGCTTCGCGTGTTTCTTCGTTCCAAGAGATTTCCGCATCGAGGATATTTGCTATGGCGCGAAGCGGAACCAGCGTTCTGCCATTGATGATGATTGGCGGAACATCCATGGTGGCATTGCCGTTATGATTAACAATGGCAGGGTTTCCTATTTGAAGAATGAGTGTGACTTGCGGCGTTGTGCGTTCGAATACAGCGTTGACGGTGATTTGCTCGTCATTTGCGGTTGGTGTGATAACGGCGGGGTTTGCGTGAACAGTCTCGTTGATTCCGCCCGAAATTTCAAAATGCGAGAATACATATCCTTGATATCCGTGTGCGGTAAATTCTATCGGCAAACCGCGAATATAATCGGCGTTAAAATCGCCGACACCGAAACTGTAGGCGGAAAGATTTCCCCTGTCGAATAAATCCGCGCGAATTTGCGCACCCGCGATATCGAAGAAACCGTGTGATTCGTTTATTGTCCAGCGAATATTTGCAAAGCCGCTTTCGTCGAGCCCCAAGCCGAGACCGCGGTCGGTGCGGTTATAGTGATTGAGAATATGAGTGAGTGTTACGTCGGTTCGGCTGTTCAGAATGGTG
>JAIRVD010000357.1 GCA_031254075.1 Clostridiales bacterium | reverse complement strand
GTTGGTACGCGCTTTTTCTATCATTGCAGGCGTGAAATCTATACCGATAACTTTGCCTGTTTCGCCTGTTTCGGCTCTTGCCACAAAACAATCATTGCCCGCACCGCTACCCAAATCTATCACAACATCGCCTTTTTTGATTTTGGCAAATTGTGTGGGCAGTCCGCAGCCCAAACCTAAATCGGCATCGGGATTGTAGCCGTCTAATTGACTGTAATCTTCGCTCATTATGGTATACACTTCGGTTGAGCAACAACTCGAAGCACACCCGCAACTTGCGGCTTCCTTATCATGCAAAGCAATTTCGCCGTATTTTTGCATTACTGTTTTTTTGATTTTTTCTTCGTTACTCATTTTACTTTTATTTTACTGATTATTAAAATAAAAACTATTCTCTTTTTTGATTTTTTATAAACTGTTCGTAGTTCGTAGTATAACGAATATTATGGGTAATTTTTTTTGATTCAACAACATTCTTCGTTATCTAATTCCGTAAACAATGCTTCAAACATTTTTTTTACTAATGCCCAATTCTGATTATTGATACAATATTTTACCGTTGGCGGTGTGAATGTTCCCTGTATCAATCCTGCATCTTTCAACTCGTTCAAATGTTGCGATAAAGTACTTTTTGCAACGGGCAGAATTTCGGACATATCGCCATGATAACAGCATGTTTGATTTGCTAACATCTGCAAAATTGCCAATCGGACAGGATGCCCCAATGCTTTGGCGAAGCGCGCCAACCGTTCTTGCTCCTTTGAAAATTTCTCTTTTGCCATGACTCAAAAAATTGTTCGCAAAAGTACGAATAATATTTGAATTAACAAGCGGTCGCTCCTTATTTTTTTCTATAATCAGAAAAATAGTGGTTATACAAGTTCTTGCATGTCGGTCGTCAACTTCCGTAACGGTAGCGCTGATACTCTTTCTATCTTATTGGCATGCACGCAGATGACTCAAATAGAACATAGATTTTTCCATCTGCGAAATCCCTGATAATCTGCGTCGTCTACATGCTTCGAAAAGTAGCCTTGACCGACCACTTTCCCCAGTACAAAGCAAAAGACAGCAAATAGCGATTTTGACATTCATTATCGGTCAACTGCAAGAAAGACGAAAACGTCGTTATTGAAAAGATTACATTTTAAAAAAAAATCATATCTTTGCACGAAAATGTATGTAAAGTAAATGGATAGCAATTCTATCGAATATGGGAAAGAAAACAGATAAAAAACGAAACCCTGATGTTTGCGTTGCAGGGATAATAGGGACGACGCAAAGATAATACATTATAATGATGGATTCGAAGATTGATTTTGTGGCGGAAATAGGGCGGCTGCGGGAGGAAAAAAACGCGGTGATCCTGGCTCATTATTATCAGACGGGCGATATACAGGATATTGCGGACTGTGTTGGCGACAGCCTCGCTTTGGCGCAGTGGGCGGCAAATACGACGGCGGATATAATTGTGCTTTGCGGCGTTCATTTTATGGGCGAGACGGCTAAAATTCTTTCTCCGCAAAAGAAAGTGCTTGTTCCTGATCTTGCGGCAGGATGTTCGTTAGCGGATAGTTGCCCGGCGGATGCGTTTGAAAAATTTGTCAATGCAAATCCCGAATATCAGGTGATTTCGTATGTTAATACGACAGCTGCGGTAAAAGCGCTTACGGATGTGGTTGTGACTTCGACCAATGCGCGCTTGATTGTTGATTCGTTTCCGCAAGACGTTAAACTGATTTTTGGACCCGATCGTAATCTCGGCAATTATATCAACAGTATCACAGGGCGCAAGATGTTGCTTTGGGATGGCGCGTGTCACGTACACGAACAGTTTTCGTTGGAAAAAATGTTGGAACTGAAAAAAAAATATCCTGAAGCGGAAGTCATTGCGCATCCCGAATGTAAGCAGCCGATTTTAACGGTGGCCGATTTTATCGGCTCAACGGCTGCGCTTCTCAAGCATACGGAACAATCGCTGAAAACGACATTTATCGTTACGACCGAAAGCGGCGTGATTCATGCCATGCGCAAACGAAGCCCGCACAAGACTTTTATACCTGCGCCGCCCAATGACAGTACATGCGCCTGCAACGAATGTAGTTTCATGCGCCTGAATACAATCGAAAAACTCTATCTGTGTCTGCGCGACGAAAAACCGGAAATTGAAATAGACCCGATTCTTTGCGAACGCGCCGCCAAACCGATACGGCGCATGTTGGAACTTTCGCATCCGAAAACTTAAATTAATCACGCATGATGAATTATGATGAAAAAAAATGTAATTATTGTTTTTTGTATGATATTTTCGCTATTTAGCTGTGCACAGAAGCAGAAGTTCACCTCTTATTCTCCGGCAGAATTTGAACGGTTATTGCAAGAAGATGCTTCTATTCAATTAGTTGATGTGCGTCGTCCGGATGAGTATGTTGCCGGATATATAGACAAAGCCATTTTAATAAATGTGCAGGAAGCTGATTTTTTAACAAAAGCCGTTTCCCTGCTTGACAAATCAAAACCGGTTGCCGTTTATTGCCGAGGCGGAAGGC
Source organism: Clostridiales bacterium (assembly GCA_031254075.1). Taxonomy (GTDB): domain Bacteria; phylum Bacillota; class Clostridia; order Lachnospirales; family WQUN01; genus WQVC01. The sequence goes on along the minus strand of JAIRVD010000357.1, from coordinate 1,491 downwards.
GAAGCAAAGAGGCGGCCAAAATGCTGACAAAAAAGGGTTTTGTGGTTTATGAATTAGATCCCGGATATTTGGGTTGGCTTGATTATTTGAAAACGAAGTAATCGAAAGCAACGATTATGGTAGAACGTGATTATTTATTGCGTATATTGCATGAATTTTTTGACGCTATCGCCAAGATTATCTATCGCCACACACCGGAGCAAGAGTCTGATTTTGCGGAAATACAAAGTCGGTTCAACAGTATGTACAGGCAGTTTTTCAAAAAAAATGCCGAACATTTTTATGAAACGGAGAAAGAAGCGCTCTTGAATGAGTTGGAACAAGAGGGGCTTGCGGATGATTTTTTATTTGCCAAAATACAAATGCTTTCCGAGTTGCTGTATCAGGACGCCCTCATCAAAAAAGATATACCCGAACAATGCAGGTTGCTTGAAAAAGCCATTTATTTTTTGGTCTATTTAAACCAAAACAGTCGTACCTTTTCATGGGAGCGCGAACAGAGGATGGCAGACATCCAAAAGACGCTGGAAGAATGGAAGAGTTAAGAAAATAATTAATAAATAGAATGAAGAAATTTATCGTATTGGGAGTGTTAAGTTTGGCTTTTTCGGGCTTAACAAGTAAGGCGGAGGAGGCGCGATTGCTGCGTTTTCCTTCCACAAATGGTTCAGAGATTGTATTTTCGTATGCAGGCGATTTATATAAGGTGGCGATGACGGGCGGCGTGGCAAAGCGGCTGACTTCACATGTAGGGTATGAAATGTTTCCCCGCTATTCGCCCGATGGGAAAACCATCGCATTTACGGGGCAATATGACGGGAATACGGAGGTTTTTACCATTCCTGCGGATGGGGGAGAGCCTTTGCGATTGACGTATACGGCGACCAATGCGCGTGACGACTTGGGCGACCGCATGGGACCGAATAATATCGTAATGGGCTGGACTGTTGACGGTCAGCAGGTCGTGTATCGCAATCGAATCGGCAGCGGTTTTGAAGGCAGGCTGTATCTTGTGTCGAAAGAGGGTGGTCTGTCGGACGTAATTCCGTTGCCCGAAGGCGGATTTTGCAGTTACTCGCCAGATGGTAAAAAGTTGGCTTACAATCGGGTGATGCGCGAGTTTCGCACTTGGAAATATTACAGAGGCGGTATGGCGGATGACGTATGGATTTACGATGCAGAAAAGAAAACGGTCGAAAACATCACCAACAACGACGCACAGGATATTTTTCCGATGTGGGTGGGCGAAGAGATTTATTTCGCCTCCGATCGCGACCGTACCATGAATATTTTTGTTTACAACACGCGCACAAAAGAAACCGCCAAGGTGACGAATTTTTCCGACTATGACGTGAAATTTCCTTCCACCAACTAGGGCAAACGCATCAAACTTGTAAAAGACTTATTAAGTACTGATTATTTAAAGCCGCCTTGAGTTGCCTTTTCTTTAAGCTAAGTTTATCTTTCTGTCCTGCAATTATCTGTAAGGCT
>JAIRVD010000292.1 GCA_031254075.1 Clostridiales bacterium | reverse complement strand
TTGCAAAAGAAAAAGTGTGTAAATGTGTTTCGGTACGACGGATATTGGAACGACATCGGCAGACCCGACGACTATATCTGCGCCCTTGAGGATATCGAAAAATTAAAGGGGACATTTATATGAAAATTTTGGTTACGGGCGCGGACGGGTTTCTCGGGCGGCGATTGTGCGAACGACTTACACAAAACGAGCATGAAATAGTGAAATTCGACAGAACGCAGGGCGACCTGACAAATGAAAACGCGCTTCGTTACCCGGATGCCGAGGGGGTGGCGGGTCAAGCCCGCCATGACTATGGCGCGGGAGTCGATTTCGTTTATCATCTTGCGGCGCGAACTTTCGTGCCGGAAAGTTGGAAAAATCCGCATCCTTTTTATCAGAATAATATAATGGGCAGTGTTACCGTTTTGGAGTTTTGCAGAACGAATAAAATTCCGCTGGTTTTTTTAAGCGCATACGTTTACGGCTCACCGAAATATTTGCCAATCGACGAGCAGCATCCGCTGACCGCGCCGTCGCCTTATCATATGACAAAACTCGCGTGCGAATCGCTATGCGAGTTTTATGCCGAGCGTTATGATATGAGCATTCGTGTGATGCGTCCGTTTAATGTTTACGGTGCGGGGCAGAGCGAGGAGTTTTTAATTCCGAAAATTTTCAAGCAAATCTTTGAGCGAAACGAGATTGAAGTTTTTGATTTTTCGCCGAAGCGCGATTATATTTACATTGACGATGTGATTAACGCATTAATTCTTGCGCAAAAACCGTGGACAGGGTTGGAAACATTTAATATTGGCACGGGTGTTTCGTTAAGTGTAAAAGAAGCAATTGAAATAATGCTTCGTGAAGCCGGCGTGAACAAGCCGTATCGCGAAACGGGACAATCGCGAAACAATGAAATTGACGACTGCCGCGCGGATATTTCCAAAGCGACCGCGGTTTTGGGTTTTGTCCCGCAATATTCTTTTGAGACCGGAATAAAAAAATGGTTGGAGGAATGTAAATGATTGACAAACAAGGGCGATTACTCGGCAAAGTAAGCGTGGTGGATTTGTTTGCCGTGGCGGTGATTTCGGCGGTGATTGCGGTGGTTTATTTCAATTTCGGCGCAAGCGGCAGGCATGTTGTAAGCGCGGGGCAAACTGTTGAAATTACATTTTACAATCCCGCGTTGCACGATTTTACCGTTAACGCAATCGAAATCGACGCTCCCGTAATTGATGACGTAAACGGAACATTTCTCGGGCGCGTCGTTGACGTTGATATCGGCGAAAGCGTTAATTTTATGCCTGATGTCAACGGCATCGAAGTCGCCTCGCCGATGGACGGTTATTCCTCCGTATATATAACGTCCCGTGTAAACGCGGGCATTTCCGACGGCGCAGTCGTTTTGGGCGGAAATGTCTACGGCGTCGGCTCGGAAGTAATTATTTGGGCGGGCAGAGCAAAAACCATGCTTTTAATTTCAAATGTAGAGGTGATTTCGCAATGATTAAGGACGCGAAGCTGTTCGGCAAAATCAATATTATTGATTTATTTATCGTAGTCGCGCTACTTGGCGCGGGGGTGTTCGGCGTTTATCAATTTACGGCGGGACGCGGTGTCAGTGCCGTTATCACCGCAACGCCGACTCAGACGTATACGATTTCTTTTTTCACGGAAGAAATTGAAAATTTCAGCGCAAATGTAATAAACATCGGCGACAGTGTTTTCCATCACGGACCCGACATTTCGCTCGGCACCGTCACTGATATTCGAATAGAAGACGCCATAATCTGGAACGCCGACGCAGAAGGCAACACCGTACAAAGCAATAAGGAGGGTTTTTCTTCGGTTGAATTAACTGCGAGGCTTGATGCCGTTCCGAGCGACCACGGCATCGTTATCGCGGGAAACCGCTACGGAATCGGTCACAGCCTTGCAATCCGCGCGGGAAAAGCCACAATATTTGTAAGAATTTCGGGGTTGGAAATCGTAAACCGGTGATTGCCAAATGGCTTTCGCAACAACGCTTAAAAGGACGTGACGTATGCAGACAGGCAGTTTTGTAATACGAAAGGCGACCGCGTTTTTATTATGGTTGAATTATTTTTTTGAATACAGCTTGATTTATAAAGGCTTGCAAGCTATCGCGAACGCTTCGAAAAGCAGCCGCATAGCAAACGAATTTCTGCAAACCGAAAGGGATTATTGGCAGGGTTCGTTTATATTGCGTTTTTTTTCATTTATTGTCGGCGGAATTTTTTCGTGCGTCGGTTGGATTTTTATTAAGCTGAAAAAATTAAATGAAAACAGTTTAAACAGAAAAATAGTTTTATACCTTGCGGGGATTTTGCGTCAAGCGCGGAATGACGGGTTTTGGTCAAGAACATTTTTTGAATGCGTACCCGTGCGGCTTGCGATTTGGTTTTTCGATTTGAAGAAAGTTTATATGCTTTTCATTGCCGTGACGTTGGTTGTTCCGAGCACTATGTGGAATAACAGATATTTATTTTTATCGGCTGTGTTTTTTGCGGGGATTTACGCGCTGAAATGGTTTTTGACCGATTCGGAAAACATAAAACCGAAATTCTCACAGCTTTCGCCCGCGCTTTTGTTGTTTGTATTTTTTTGCGCTTTTAGCATTATTACGGGATACGGCGGCGCGGATTCTTTGCGCGTCTTTATAATTTTCTTTGCCTGTGTTATTCATTCCGTGTTGGTTGTATTAATTTTTAATAAATTGGAAGATTTTAAATTATTTTTCATTTTTATCGCGGCGGCGTTGGTGATTGCCGCGCTTTTCGGGTTTTATCAGTTTGCCGCGGGCATTGAAATTCGTGCCGAACTCGTTGACCTAAGCTCAAATCCCGGGCTTTCGCGGCTTTATTCCTCCATGGGAAATCCGAACAATGACGCGCAAGTATGGGCGATGTTTTTACCGTTTTTAATCGCCGCCTGTATCACCGTGAAATGCGACATCAAGCGACTCACGCTCGCAGGTGTGATTTTGCTTGTGCTTGCGGCGTTCGCGATGACATACTCGCGTGCGGGATATATCGCGTTTATCGCCGGCATGGGCGTTTTCGTTTTACTCGCCGCGCCGCGCCTTATTCCCGTCGCGTTGCTTGCGCTGATTTTCGCGTTGCCGTTCGTTCCCGCCGGAATCATCGAACGTATGCTCACCCTCGGCTCGGACACTTCCAGCTCATACCGATTTTTGATTTGGGGCGGCGTTTTGAATATGTTGGAAGACTTTTGGGTACGCGGAATCGGCATGGGACCTGATGCGTTTATCCGAATTTATCGCGGTTACGCGCACCCGCTGGCAGAACGCGCAATGCATTCGCATAACATGTTTTTCGATTTGGTGACGCATAGCGGAATCGGCGCGTTGCTGGCTTTTTTGGCGTATTTATTTGGTCTGTTAAAACGCGGAGTTTCTGCGCATGTTAATTCTTCCGACAAGGAATACAAAATTTTTATGTCTGCCGGAATCGCCGCGCTAACCGTGTTCGTCGCGCTCGGAATCGGCGAATATGTATGGTTTTATCCGCGCGTAATGCTTGTTTTCTGGATAATTGCGGGGTTGGTCTGCGCAATGGCGAAGGTTGAGAAAACATGAACGTTCTGCATATGATTTCCGGCGGCGACAAGGGCGGTGCGAAGACTTCTGTTCTTGTGTTGCTTCTCGCGCTTAACGAAGAAATTGATATAACCGTCGCGTGTTTCACGGAAGGTGTATTTTATCGCGAAGTTCAAGAGTTGCCGATAAAGTCCGTGCTTTTTAAGCAGAAATTGCGGAATGATTTGAGTATTATCAGCAGGCTTGCGAAATATATACGGCAAAACGGATTTGATATTATTCACGCGCATGGCGCGCGTGCGAATTTTATCTCAATGATGCTGAAGCCGTTTGTGAAAGTGCCGATAATAACGACGGTTCACAGCGATTACAAATTGGATTTTACGGACAGATTGTATAAAAAATATTTTTACACAGCGTTGAATTCGCTTGCACTGCGCACTTTGGATTACTACATCGGCGTTTCGGAAGAATTCCGCAGAATGCTGATTAATCGCGGTTTTGATGAGAGCCGCGTTTTTTTTGTTTACAACGCAATGGATTTTAATCGCGAAATATCTTTTTGCCCGCGCGAAGAATTTTTGCGGCGTTTCGAAATCGACGGAAGCGGAAAAATCTTGGTCGGAATTATCGGGCGATTGGATTTTGTAAAAGGACATGATGTTTTTTTACGCGCGGCGGCGGAAATATGTAAGGTACGCAATGACATTTTATTCTTAATGGCGGGCGACGGTTATGAAGAACCCGCCCTGCGTAAACTCGCCGAATCGCTCGGCATTTCGAAAAAAATAATTGTCACGGGCTTCGTAAAAGATATTTTCAGTTTTATAAACGCGATAGATATCAATGTGTGCGCGTCGCGCTCGGAGAGTTTTCCGTATATGCTTCTTGAAGGAGCGTTATTGAAAAAAGCAACCGTTTCAACGGATGTCGGCGGTATTCCCGAAATGATTATTAATAACGAGGCGGGTTTTACCGTTCCGGAGGGCGATTATGAAAAACTTGCTGAAAGAATTCTTTTCTAAGCGGAAAATACTGAAACGCGTATTTCTCACGGGGAAAAATTTTTTATTCACGCAAAGGATAATTTTTCTAAGGAAAGCCTGCAAAAAAAATCCATTGAAATATATAACGAGGTTCTTCAAAAAGAAAAATCCGCGAATCGTGTTTTTGATATCATGCTTTCGGGATATTACGGTTATGCGAATTCCGGCGACGACGCGTTGCTTGACGCCGTCATCAAGTCCCTGCGCAAGGAGCGCGAGGACGTTTCGCTTCTTGTTTTAAGCCGCAATCCGCATGAAACAATGCAGGATTACGGCGTTTTTTCTATTCACAGACTAAATTTTTTCCACTTGTGGCGTTATATGAAGCGCACGCGCCTGATTGTGTACGGCGGCGGCAGTCATATGCAAGATATCACGAGCACGAGGTCACTTGTTTACTACACTTTTCTCGTTCACATGGCGAAATACATGAAAATGCGCGTGATGCTTTACGGCAACGGAATAGGCCCCATTACAAAGGTGCG
>JAIRVD010000276.1 GCA_031254075.1 Clostridiales bacterium | reverse complement strand
GCCCGACTTATCGTTTGCTTATCGGAATCCCCGGAAAATCAAACGCGTTCGCAATCGCGAAACGCCTCGGGCTTTCCGAAAACATAATTGACGAAGCGCGCGCGTTGCTTTCGCAAAAGGATATAAAGTTCGAGGACGTAATCTCCGACCTTGAGGCAAGCAAAAAGCAGGTTTTAATTGAGCAAGACCGCGCCGCCGTGTTCCGCCGCGAAGCGGAAAAATTACGCGAAGACGCCGCGCGCTTGGAAGAAAAACTTCGCACGCAAAAAGAAAGAATTCTGCAATCCGCACGCGAAGACGCGCTGCAGGTGATTCGCGACGCAAAAAAAGAAGCTGAGACAATTATCACGCAAGTTCGCAAGGAACTCGACAACGCGAGCATCGAAGAAGCCCGCCGCCTTGCACGTGAGGGATTGTCTTCATTGGAAGAAACCGTCGCACCCGTTTCCGAAAAGCCCAAGCGCAAACCGCCCGAAAACCTGCGGCGCGGTGACCGCGTTCATATTCATTCCATGAACCAAAGCGGCACGATTTTAAACCTGCCCGACTCAAGCGGCGAGGTGCAAATTCAAGCCGGAATAATGAAAATCAAAGTCCATATCTCCGACATTTCGCCCGACGAAGAAGATGCGGCGCAAAAAGCCGCGGCGTTCATAAAAAAAAGACAGGATAAAAAACCTGCCTCAATGCATATCTCTCCCGAAATCGACCTGCGCGGTCTAATGCCCGAAGAAGCCGTAAACCAATCCGAACGCTACCTCGACGAAGCCTTTCTCGCAAGCCTGGCAACCGTCACGCTAATCCACGGCAAAGGAACCGGCGCATTGCGCAACGCAATCCACAACATGCTGAAACGCCAACCGAACGTAAAAGAATACCGTCTCGGAAAATACGGCGAGGGCGAGGACGGCGTCACAATCGTAAGTTTTAAATAGAATACTTAACCTCCACCAGAACAAGCCCGTGCGGAGGCATGGTTTTCCCCGCGTTTTCACGTTTTTTTGAAGCGATGATTTCTGGGATTTTTTCCGGCGAAATTTTCCCCATTCCTGCGTAGAGAATGGTTCCGGCGATTATTCGCACCATGTTGTACAAAAATCCGTTGCCGGTTATTTTTAATTTTATTAAATCGTGTTCTTTTTCTGTTTCGCAGAAATAAATTTCGCGCACGGTGGTTTTCGCGCTGCCGCCCGTTGCACAAAAAGCCGTGAAGTCATGTTTTCCGACGAATGACTTCGCGGCTTGTTGCATTGCGGCGAGATTTAATTTCTGCGGAACAAACGCGCTGTATCTTCCGACAAGCGGATTGGGCGCGGGGGAGTTATATATATTGTAAAGATAGGTTTTTTGTTTTGCGTCGAACCCAGGATTAAAATTTTCGGGAACTTCCTGCGCGGCTGTAACAGAAATGTCGGTCGGCAAAAACGCGGAAAGAACCTCAGGCAATCTTTCCAACGGAACCCGCAAATCCGGCGCAAAAAAAGAAGCACGTTGCCCGAGCGCATGAACACCCGCATCTGTGCGGCTTGCGGCACGAACGATAACGTCACGCGAAAGCAACCGCGAAATCGCGTCCTCCAATTTTTCCTGAACGGCAACGGCGTTTTCTTGGCGTTGCCATCCTGCGTAGTTTGTTCCGTCATACGCAACTGTCAATAAAATTTGCACAATATCTTTCTTCTTTCAATAAAATATGATATCTTTATAAGACTTCAGGGCAGGGTGAAAATCCCTACCGGCGGTATAGTCCGCGAACACTCTAAATCTTATGGAGTGCCGATTCGGTGAAATTCCGAAACCGACGGTGACGCGCAAATGCGCTAAGTCCGGATGAGAGAAGGAGAATTTTATATGAAAAAAATTTCTACTGCCGTAATGGTGAGAGCCGCTTTGCTTGGCGCGATGGGCGCGGTACTTATGCAACTTGATTTATCGTTGCCGATTTTTCCGCAATTTTATAAACTGGATGCGGGTGATTTACCGATATTGGTCGGAGCAATTACAACGGGACCGCTTACGGGTTTTCTTGCGGCAATGATAAAAATTTTTCTTGACTCAATAATTTTCGGCACAAGAACCTTCGGAATCGGAGAGTTTGCAAATTTTTTAATGAGCGTTTCGTTAATCGTTCCGTTCGGATGTGTTTTTCGTTGGCGGCAGGACAATGTCGGCTATTTAATCGGTTGCGCGGCGGGAATCCTTTCGTTGCTGATTGTTTCAAGCCTAACGAACTATTTTATTCTGATACCGTTTTATTCAAATCTCTACCGGTTGCCGGTGGAACGAATCGTTGAAATAGTAAACGCAGTAAACAGCAATGTAACAGACCTTCCGACCTTGATTCTTTTTGCAACAATTCCGTTTAATTTGCTGAAAGGCACAATTATTTTGACTCTCGGCTTTGCTGTTTACAAATCAATGCGACCAATAATCGCACGGCTTTCAAAAACACAATAACTCAAAAAAACGGCGCCATTCACATGCGCCGTTTTTTAGTCCGCAATTTCAACTCTGTTTCTTCCGTTATTTTTTGATTTATACAATGCCTTGTCGATGGTTTCGCAAAAATCGGAAACATCGGAGTTTGATGTGTCGGGAATTGTTGTTGCCGCGCCGATGCTTATGGTGATATTTACGTTTTTATTTCCGACGGAAACAGGTGTGGAGGATATGTTTTTGCGCATTCTTTCAGCAACGACAAGTGCGCCCTTTAATGGGGTTTCGGGCAGAAGCACCGCGAATTCTTCGCCGCCCCAACGGAAAACAAAATCCGTGCCGCGCTGAAGCGAATCCACAAGTACGTTTGCAACGGTTTTCAGGGCAGTATCACCGTTCAAGTGACCGTATTTATCGTTAAACGCCTTGAAATGGTCGATGTCGAGCATCAACATGCTTAACGGCATACCGCTTCGAGCGGCGCGATTCCATTCCGTTTCAAGCTGACGGTCGAAGCTGCGGCGGTTATTTACGCCGGTCAGACCGTCGATTAGGCTGAATCTTTCGATTGTTTTCATTTGCGCAATCATTTTCATAATAATTCCGACGCGAAGCGCTACGATTTCCGGCACAATCGGCTGGCGGATATAATCCACTGCGCCGCTTTGCAGTGCCTTGATTTCCTCGTCGCCCACTTCTCTGCTTGTGATAAAAATTACAGGAATATCCTGAGTGTCTTTGTCGTCCTTCAACTGCGCAAGCACTTCGTAACCCGACATTTTTTTCATTATTACGCGCATTAATATTAAATCCACGCTATATTTTTTTGCATAAACCAATCCCGCCGCGCCGTCACACGCGGCTTTTACATTGTATTGCGGCGAAAGAATATTCGTCAGCGAAGCAATCATCAGCGGATTATCATCAATTATTAAAATAATTCGTCTCTCGTCCATTCAGACCTCCAAAATTGTTGTCTAAATCATTTTCATATATTATTGTACTATAAATCAACGCAAATCGGTAATTATTTTTTGAGGAGGAATTTTTATGGCGGAAAAAAAGTCTTTTTTAGGAATCGAACTCGGTTCGACCAGAATCAAATCGGTGCTGATTGATGAAAATTTTAAGCCGATTTCGTCGGGTACTCATGACTGGGAAAATAAATTTGAAAACGGAATATGGACATATCGGCTTGAAGATATGTGGACAGGTGTACGCGAATGTGTGAAATGTTTGCCGCTTGAAAATGTTTGCGCTGTCGGATTTTCCGCAATGATGCACGGCTATTTGGCGTTCGGCGAAAACGACGAGCTACTTGCGCCGTTTCGCACATGGCGCAACACCACAACGGAGCAAGCCGCCGCCGAGTTAACGCGCCTGTTCAATTTTAATATTCCGCAACGATGGAGCATCGCGCATTTGCATCAGGCGATTCTAAACAACGAGCCACATGTAAAAAATATTTCGTTTATGACAACGCTCGCGGGATATGTTCATTGGAAACTAACCGGCGAAAAAGTTTTGGGCATCGGCGACGCCTCGGGAATGTTTCCGATTGAAAACGGGAGATATAATTCGCAGATGTCGAAAAAATTTTTTGAACTTTCAAACGGTATTGAAATCGAAAATATTTTTCCTTCAATAAAAAATGCGGGGGAAAACGCGGGAACACTAACCGAAGAAGGAGCAAAACTGCTTGACCCGACAGGCGCGTTAAAACCCGGAATTCTTTTCTGCCCGCCCGAGGGCGACGCCGGAACCGGTATGGTCGCAACCAACAGCGTCGCCGAGCGAACCGGAAATATTTCCGCGGGAACTTCTGTTTTCGCAATGATTGTTCTTGAAAAAGAACTGAAAAACGTTTACACCGAAATCGACATGGTGACAACACCGACAGGAAAACCCGTTGCGATGGTACATTGCAACAACTGCACATCCGATTTGGATGCGTGGGTAAAAATTTTCGCAGAAGCGTTTGAACTTTTCGGCGTACCGCAAAGCAAAAATGTTTTGTACGAAAAATTATACAACGCCGCGCTTTCCGCCGACGCTCATTGCGGCGGGCTTCTTTCATATAATTATTTCTCCGGCGAACCAATCGTCGGGCTTGACGAAGGGCGTCCGCTTTTCGCGCGAATGCCCGACGCGAAATTTTCTTTGGCAAACTTCATGCGTTCGCTACTGTTTTCGTCAATGACAACGCTGCGCCTCGGAATGGATATTCTGCGAAAAGAAAATGTATTATTGGAAAAAATTCAAGCCCACGGCGGACTTTTCAAAACAGAAAATGTTGCGCAAAAATTAATGGCGACAGCATTAAACACACCCGTTTCCGTCACAGAATCCGCAAGCGAAGGCGGCGCATGGGGCATCGCGCTGTTAGCCGCATACGCTTGCGAAGCAGATAAAATTTCATTGGACGAATTTCTTTCGAAAAAAATATTCAGCTCCGCAAACGAAAGATGCGTAACCCTGACCCCTGAAGATATCGTCGGGTTTGACAGATATTTGCAGGGTTTCAAACAAGGACTCGCGATTGAAAAAGCCGCGATTGAAAATATGCCTAAGTAATATTTTTGCTCGGCAAACATTACGCTTTGCGGGAAATGGAATATTCTATTTCCTGTACAGCGTTTTTTTTTTGTATTATAATTTGCATTAAAATTTTGAATGGAGGTAAGTTATGAAACTAAAAAAATTATCCGCATTGTTTTTATGCTTAGTTTTCGCTTTTGCCGCATATGGATGCCAAGCAAGAAAAAACATTCAATCTGCTTCAAATGAACCTGTGCAATCGGATGCCGATTCGCAATCCGGTCAGGATGAATCGGATTTAAACGAAACCGCTTCGGATGAGACCGATGAAGAAACCGAAACGGTGGAAGCATTTTTACCGGAACCGGAGATTAATTTTACCGAATTCGAGCAATTTCACCTGACCATTCTACATACCAATGATTGGCATGGTGTGCTTGACAATGTGCCGTCGTATGCGACGCTGGTGCGGGAAATTCGCGATGAAACCGAGAATGTCTTATTGTTGGATGCCGGTGATTTATACAGACGCGGACCGTTTGAGGAACTTGCCGGCGAGGCAGAAATCGCTGTAATGAACGCAATGGGCTATGATGCCGTGGTATTTGGCAACAACGACTTTCCACGAACGGATGAAGAGTTATTCAATATATCGCAGCATACTATAGTGCAGATGGCAGAATTTCCCGTTATGTTGGGTAATGTAACCCTTGACGATGAATACGCGGACGGATTCGAGCCATATATAATTATTACATTTGAAGATATTGATGTTGCCATTATTGCTGTAACATCACCCAAACCATGGGACAGGGGTTTCGATTTTACAAGCCGTTATCTCTTTGAAGACCCTGTTCTTGCGGTTGAGCGATTAGCGGAAGAAACCGCCGATATTTCGGATATTCAAATTGCGCTGACCAGATGGCAGTGTACTTTTCCACTAACTCAGTAGGGCTCTCAATCGCTTCTTCTAATAAATGTATGATAGGAGCATTTATATCATTTACAAAATATCTATCTGCGCGCTTTTCGTTTGCCGCAGCTACG
>JAIRVD010000248.1 GCA_031254075.1 Clostridiales bacterium | reverse complement strand
TATTGCCGTTCCGCAATCGGGTCCCATTACAAGCAGGTTTTTCCCTGCGGCGTAATCCTTTAACATTATTTCATCTTCAACGGAAACATTGTCGCTGAAAAGCATTACATTCATGCCGTTGTTTAACGCATTTAACGTCTGCACCGCCGCGTAAATACCCGGCACGGAAATCACGGCGAGGTTTGCGTCGGACAATATTTTTCCCTGCTCAAATGTTGCGGGAAGATTTTCCGTTTCATCGTCCTTTGCCGCGGCAGATGACGAAATCCTTTTTTCGAATTCATCAATCGCGTTTTTGCCGACCGTTTCGTTTTCGCATTCGACCATCAAAACCAAATCGTCGGCACCCGCCGCGCGAACACCGTCGTCCATAAACTCATTTTTGATGCGTGATTTTTTATTTGTTTCCGTCGCCATAAACGCAAACGCCTGCACAACTCCGTCCGAATTTTTTATTTCAGCCGAAACGCGCATCAGTTTTAATGAATCCTGATAAAAGCGTTTTAATATTTTTATCGCAACCATGGAATCACTCCTGTCTATTTAAATAACACGAAACAAAATGCCCCCTTGAAGCTTCGGTCAGCGGCGGTTCGGATGCTTTGCATTTTTCCATGCAGTGATTACAGCGAACCGCGAAACGGCACATATCGGGCGGTTCGATTGGCGAGCTTACTTCGCCCTTTAATAAAATGCGCTCCATTTTCATATGGATATTCGGCACGGGAATCGCCGAAAGCAACGCTTTTGTATACGGATGAAGCGGGTTTGTAAACAGTTCTTCCGACGAAGCTTTTTCGATAATTCTGCCAAGATACATTACCGCGATATCGTCGGAGAAATGATTTACAACGGAAAGGTCATGCGTGATAAACATGTATGTCAAGCCTAATGATTCTTGTAATTCCTTCATTAAATTTAAAATCTGCGCCTGAATCGAAACATCCAGCGCCGAAACAGGCTCGTCGCAAACAATGAATTTCGGACCCGGCGCAAGCGCGCGCGCAATGCCGATGCGCTGACGCCGTCCGCCGTCGAGTTCGTGCGGATAAGTGTTTATCAAACGCTCGGCAAGCCCGACGATTTCCATTGTTTCCAAAACTTTTTCCATGCGTTTCTTTCTGTCATTGATAATACCATTCAGCCTTAATGGCTCGGCAATTGTTTCGCTGATTGTTTTGCGCGGATTAAGCGACGAAAACGGGTCTTGGAAAATTATTTGCATTTCCTTGCGTTTTCTGCGCATTTGCTCTTTGCTTAATTTCGCGATATCCTCGCCCTCGAAAAAAACCTGCCCGGCGGTCGGTTCAAGCAACCTGAGAATCGCGCGCCCGAGCGTAGATTTTCCGCAGCCCGATTCGCCGACTATGCCGAGCGTTTTTCCGCGTTCAATCGTGAACGAAACATCATCGACCGCGTGAAGCATTCCGCGTTTTGTTTGAAAATATTTTTTTAATCCGTTTACTTCCAGAAGAAGGTGTTCGTTCATCGTTTAATCACCCCCCCTTTGATTATATTTTCCTCGTTGTATAAATGGCATTCCGTAAAATGCCGTTCGGTTCGAAAAACTTTTTCGGGGCGTTCTTTTGCACAGATTTCCGTAGCGTAATTGCAACGCGGATGAAACGAACAACCCGCAGGCAAATGAATGGGGTCGGGCATAAGTCCTTTGATTGGCTTGAGTTTTGCTTTTCTGTTCGTAAGATTCGGAAGCGAATTAAACAAACCCTCGGTGTACGGATGCCGCGTGTTATCGAAAACATCCTTGAGCGTCCCGTGTTCGACTACGCGCCCTGCGTAAATCACCGAAACCGTATCGCATATTTCCGCAACGATTCCCAAGTCATGAGTAATCATCAGCATCGACATTTTATTTTTCTCGCGCAGTGATTTCATCATTTCCAATACCTGCGCCTGAATTGTTACGTCAAGAGCCGTTGTCGGTTCGTCCGCGATAAGCAGTTCGGGATTGCACGCAAGCGCGATTGCGATTACAGCGCGCTGTTTCATTCCGCCGGAAAACTGATGCGGATAATCGCTTCCGCGCGAACCGGGGATGCCTACCATTTCCAACATCTCGCGTGCTTTTTTATAGGATTCTTTATATGAAACATCTTCGTGTCGCTCGATTACTTCCGCTATTTGGTCTTCAACCGTAAGCACCGGATTAAGGCTTGTCATCGGGTCTTGGAAAATCATCGAAACAACCTTGCCGCGTATTTCATCCATTTGGCGTTCGGATTTTTTTAAAATTTCTTCGCCGTTCAATTTTATATTTCCGTCGGCAATAACTCCGGGCGGATTTGGAACAAGACGCAATATCGACAGAGCAGTTGTAGTTTTTCCCGCTCCCGTTTCGCCTACGAGCCCGAGCGTCATTCCTTTTTCCAATTGCAAATCCATGCCGTTGAGCGCGTGAACAACTCCGTCGGGCGTGCGGTATTCGACGACAAGATTATTGATTTCCAATGTCATGGCAGCCTCCTATTTAAGCCTCGGGTCGAGTGCGTCTCTAAGTCCGTCGCCAAGCATATTAAGCGATAAAATAGTTGTCATAATTGCCAATCCCGGGAAGAACGCGAGATATGAATGGTCACGAATATGCGAGCGTGATTCCGCAAGCATCGCCCCCCATTCGGGAGTCGGCGGCTGAATACCCAAGCCGAGGAAGCTCAGTCCTGAAACAATCAGAATCATAATCGCGACGGACAAAGTTGTTTGAACAATAATCGGACCCATGCAATTAGGAATGATATGGCTGAAAATAATCGTTCTGTTTTTCGCGCCGATTGCTTTTGCGGCTTCGACATATTCCATTTCGCGGATGGAAAGAATCGGGCCGCGCACGACCCTGGCAAACGACGGGCAAAACGAAACCGCAATCGCGATAACGATGTTTCGCGGGCTCGGGTCAAGCGCGGCGGCAATGCAAATCGCAAGCAGCGTAGCCGGAATCGCTTGCAGAATATCCATAACTCTCATAAACACATGGTCAATCATTCCGCCGTAATAACCCGCAATCGCGCCGATTGTTCCGCCGAGAAGAAGCGAAATCGCCGCAGCGGAAAAACCGATTGAAAGCGAATAACGAGAACCCCAAACAACTCTGGCAAATACATCGCGTCCGAGCCTGTCGGTTCCGAACCAGTTTTCCGACGAAGGAGATTGAAGTCTGTTTTGAGCGTTGATTCCGGTTACATCGGTTTCGTAATCAAGGAAGAGCGGAGCCGCCAACGCGCCGAGCACTAAAACAGTAAAAATAACAAGCCCACAAACCGCCAATTTATTTTTTTGCAATCTGCGCCATGCATCCGCCCATTGACTGCGTTTTTTCGGATTATTCATGGGTTTTCCTCCTATTTATATTGGGCTCTTATACGCGGGTCTACAAAAGCGTACGCTAAGTCAACAATCAGATTAATAATCGAGAAGCACAGCGTAAATAAAACCATGCAACCCAATACCATCGGGTAATCGTTTCCGAGAATGCTTTGAATCATTAAATTGCCGATACCCGGCCATGTAAAAACCCTTTCGATAACTACGGAGCTTGCAATTAAATTGCCGAGTTGCAATCCCATGACGGTAATTGTCGGAATCATCGAATTTCGTATTGCGTGTCTGCG
>JAIRVD010000233.1 GCA_031254075.1 Clostridiales bacterium | reverse complement strand
GGCTTCGCCGTCGTTGCCGAAGAAGTTCGCAATCTCGCCGCACGCAGCCAAAAGGCAGCCACCGAAACAACCGGTCTAATCGCCGACTCCATCAACCGCGTTGACCTCGGAAGCGGCATCGCCGAGACCACCGCCGAAGCCCTCGATGTCATCGTCAAAAACGCAAACGAAGTCATGCAAATAATCAACAATATCTCCGAATCCTCAAAAGAACAAGCCGAAGCAATCCAACAAGTCTCAGTCGGCATCAACCAAATCTCGCAGGTAGTTCAAAGCAATTCCGCCGCCTCACAAGAAGCCGCCGCTTCCGCGGATGAGTTAACATCACAGGCTGAGTTGTTGCAGAAATTAGTAGCATATTTCAAAATTTAATATAAAAATTAAGACTTCGGGGCAGAGCCCTGAGGTCTTATTTTTTTAACCCAAAAAGGAGGATTTTTATGAAGCTGGGAGTTCTTACAGTGCCGCTTTATGACAGAAGCGTTGAGGAAGCGTTTAAGTATTTATCGGGACTGGGCGTAACCGCCGTTGAAATTGGGACGGGTGGTTTTCCGGGAAATACTCATCTTAATCCCGACAACTGCAATGTTGATGAATTCAAGGGTCTTTTGCAGAAATATGGTTTGACGATAAGTGCGTTGAGTTGTCATGGGAATCCGGTTCATCCGAACAGGGAGATTGCGGAGCGCGATAATGATGATTTTGTGAAGACATGTGGGTTGGCAGAGAGGTTGGGCGTTGATACGGTAGTGACGTTCAGCGGGTGCCCCGGGGATTATGCGGGCGCGAAGTATCCGAACTGGGTGACATGCGCATGGCCTACGGATTTTTTGGAGATATTGAAATATCAGTGGGATGAGGTTTTGGTGCCATATTGGAATGACGCGGTTGCGCTTGCGGAGCGGCATGGCGTGAAGAAGATTGCGCTGGAAATGCATCCGGGATTTTGCGTTTACAATCCGCGGACGCTGATACAATTGCGCGAAGCGGTCGGACCGTCAATCGGCGCGAATTTCGACCCGAGCCATTTATTTTGGCAGGGAATCAAGCCGGTTGAGGCATTGAAGGCGTTGAAGGGCGCGGTTTATCATTTCCACGCGAAGGATACACGTGTCGATGAATTTAACGCCGCGATAAACGGCACACTTGAAACGACGCGTTACGATGATATTTTAAATCGCGGCTGGGTATTCAGAACAGTAGGCTACGGCACAGGCGAAACCGAATGGAAGTCGATAATTTCTACGCTGCGTGCAATCGGCTACGACGGCGCAATCAGCATAGAACACGAAGACGCGCTGATGTCCGTCGAAGAAGGATTGGAAAAAGCGATAAATTTCCTAAAGCCAATGCTGATGTACGATAAACCCGCAGAAATGTGGTGGGCATAAGCAATGCTTAAAATGTACAAAGAAGAAGATTTGGAAACCTGCACAAAAATATATGTAGAGGCGTTTAACGCACCGCCGCTGTGCTACGATTTTCTTACAATAGAAAAAGCCGGGCGATATTTGCGTGATTTAACACGAAAACCCGGCTTTATCGGTTACACATATCGGGAAGACGAGGAGATGATTGCATTTATTTTCGGCATTCTTGACAACTATTTCGAAGGCACAATGTTTGAAGTAGATGAGCTTGCCGTCGTGCCGCATCTACACCGAAGCGGCGTCGGCTCTGCCGTAATGCATCTCCTGGAAACAAAACTAGCCGGGTACGGAGTATCGGCAGTAAACCTAAATACCTCGCGAGGACTCCCGGCTTTTGATTTTTATATTAAGAACGGCTATGAAGAAATTCCCGAAAACGTTACGCTGGTAAAGTGGCTACGCGATTTCGTTTGAAACCCGGCTTTAACACGAAACGCTTATCAGCTTGCTTTCGCCAGTTTCATTGCTTCTTTCCAAGTGTCGCGCATTTCACGAAACATATCCAGAACCTCATTAAGCATTCCGACATCCTTCGCCAAATTGCCTTCGACAAGGCGATAGTGCATATAGTCATAAAGCGTATCCAACGGCTTAGAAATTTCTTCGTAGTCGTGGTTCAGCGTAATTTGAAATTCGCGAACGACATCTTCCGTGCGCAAAATCAAATTATTTGCCTTAACGATATCATTCTTTTCCAATGCGATAATAGCTTGGTTCAAAAATTTGATACCGCCTTCATACAGCATTAGCGTAAGTTCTTCCTTACTTGCGGTTTCGATTTGCTTCTGAAGAACCTGCATTTTCGGATTTTGTGTTATCAACTGCCATTTCCCCTTTATAAATTATTTTTAACCACGCGCATCCGCAAACAATCCGACCATTTCAAGCATACTCGCGAACGCATCTAAAACCTTCTCGGGCGGAATTTCGCGAATGGCTTCGTTGGTGTCGGAGTCGTAAACGGTAACCATGCGCCTCTTGCTTGCCTCGTGATAACGAATACCCAAATGCCGCCTGTAAATCGCAACGGATTTGTTGATTTCCTCGGTTGCGCGCTGCAAAGTGTCAATTTCGCGGCTTTCCCTGCGAGACTCTTTTTGCTCCGCACGAATTTCTGTTTCTGCTTTAAGCGTGGGAGGAGGCGCAACCGCAACTACGGGAGCGGCTTCAACATATACTTTTTCCTCCGGCGCAGGCGCAGGAACATAATCTCCGCCTCCCGGCATTGCCACATACCCTGTTCCGTTAATTCCTGTAACATCCATATTATTCTTCCTCCTTCTTAATGTCTGACATCTATTTGGCTTGAAACTTCATCGCCCGGCAGGGGATTGTAACCCGCATGGATTCTTTGCCCCTGCTTTATTTCCTTATAGGAATTCTGCGCGTTTTTATGCATATGCTTCATAACTATAATGTGTGTTTTATTTATCTCCGCAATTTCCGAAATTATTTTTTCTATTTCGTAAAATTCCGCAGACGAAACCGCATCATCGTCAAGTTTCTGCCTTAAATCCGTAAGCTCGTCAATCAAAGGTCCGCGCTCTTCCAGCATCTCTACATATGCTTCTACCTCCGATTCGTCTACCTCCTTATCGCTCACAACTTTATGAGCTTTGGTTATTTCAAGTATTCGGTCGGCGAGTTCCTTTGCTTGCTTTAAACTATCCATTATGCTCCGCCGCTTGCAAACGACAACAGGCTATCCATTTGTGCATTTGATTTTGACATTGCCTGCTCCATACGCGCAAACATCGCATAGTAATGGTTTTCCCTGCGAATCAAGTATTTTTGCATTGCCTCTATACGCGTGTTGTAATCGCGGATTTGGCGTGACATGGTGTTTTCCGATACGTCCAACCCTGTATTTCCGCCCGCGCGCAAACGCAACGGTGAATCCAAACTGTTGGCAAAACCGTTCATAAACTCGTCGAGCCGAAAACCTAATCCAAGGTGAGGAACGTTTTCTTGGGCTTGAGCCAAATTTGTACCCGCCATTGTGGCTCCGGCTTCAAGATGGTTTCGCGCGAAAAGTTTTTGCACACGCTCAGGGTCTGCTTCAAGAGCCGCACGAAGTCTTGATTCGTCAATTTCTAACACGCCGTTCAATCTGTCGGTGGCAGAACCACCCAAGCCGACTGTTTGAATTCCTATTTCGAAAAGATAGATTTTGTCGGTAACTTTACCGTCTTTATCAAACGCTAAATTTACAGGCTCCATCATCAGACTGCGAAGCTGAGAGTGTAAACGCTTTATATCACGGTCGTTGTGAAGCAGACCTGTTTTTGCTTTTTCATCCCACTGCTCAACTTCTTTTTCGCTCATTGCTTGGCGTTGCTCATCCGTCAAAGGCTCGAAAAGATTTCCTTTGTGGCTGTTGCCCGTTCGCGGACGCTGTGTGGAATGCATCGCATTAATGTAGCGGATAAGGTCGTTGTATTGATTAACAAATTCACGAATCATGTCTATTGCCGCGTCCACGTTTCGCTCGGTGCCTATTCTGAATGATTGCCCCGCTTCCTTAACAGTGGTGCCGTCTGCTTCAAAAGTCGCACCGATGGCATTGGAAATATCAATCCTCAAACCTTCTACTTCGAAAACGTTGCTGCTTTGTTTTATGCGAACACCGTCACCCGAACCGGATGTACCGTCAAAGTAAATTATTGCATCGCGCCCGGTGCGTACGGTTCTGCTGCCGTCATCCGGAGCGTTAATACTTACACTGGCTAAACCCGCAAAATGCAAAATGGATTCACCCGCGCCTGTACCGGTTATGGTAAGGTCTTTGTTCGCGTCATTCGATTTAATTTCAAATCTGCCGTTTGTGTAAGACATTGTTACATTGGCAGCTGAACCGTTTACAGCGGCTATTATGTCGTCTACGGACATGCTTCCGTCTAATGATACATTAATATCTGTACCATTTATGGTAATTACACCGCCGCCGCTTGTTCCGCCAAATATAGCGAGTCCCCCGGGTATTCCTTGACCCATTTCCCAGACGGAAAGATTGTGCGCGGTTGAACCCGTTGCCGTTGCAAACTGATTTGCGGGTACAGCCGGGTCAACTTTGGTGTTTATATTATTTAAACCCATAAAGTCCAAAATGCTGTCGCCCACGGCGGTTCCGCTTATTTCAATTTGCTTTTTTTCGCCGGATTCCTTCGAAGCGACGGTAAATACACCGCGTAGGCTGTCAAAGGACATTGTTACCCCGGCTTTTGATTCGTTTATACGGTTCATTACGGTGGTCGCGGAGTCTTTGTCCATGTCTACGCTGATTGTGACATTGTTGATTGTAATCGTACCCGTCTTGGGACCGTTTATATCGGTATGAACAACGCTGTTTAAGTTAAACAGTTCGTTCAATTTGACTTCCTTAAAGCTCGCGGTGTCTGATGCCGTACCTTTGAACCTTGTATCGCCGCGCACCATTGCATTTTGCGCGGTTTGGACAACTTCCATTGTATAGTTTCCGACTTTGGCGGCATTTGTTGATGTTACGGATATACTGCCGGAGCCGGAACCGCTAATCTGTGTTACGTTTGCTTTCGTTGTCACCCATGCTTGATTTGCCGGGTTAACGATGGAATTGACAACGCTGTGCTGTGTATTTTTCGTGCGCCATTCATTCATGAAGGACATAGTGGTGCGCATTTGTTCCTGACGCCATTGCAAAATTTGCCTTCGCTGAGTCAGTCTGTCCATTTTCATGCTTTCTGCGCGCATTAGCTGGACTACCATTGATTGTGTATCCATTCCCGATGTCATGCCGGAAAACCTAATAGGTGAAGACCCCATAATATACACCTTCTTTTTTTTAATATGTTACAATATTCTCAATCAGTTTATCGTCAAATTGCGTGTTTAATTTAATATGAAAATGAGAGGGAATTTTTATGAATTCAAAAGCGATGAAGGCGTTGGAGTTTCCGAAAATAGTCGAAATGCTTTTGCAGAAGGCGGCGTCGCCTATGGGAAAGGCAATGTGCAATGCGCTTAAACCGATGAATTTTATTGATGATATTGCCCGTGCGCTGAAGGAAACGACCGAGGCGGCGGGTTTTATTTTGCGGAAGGGGAGCCTGCCGCTCGGGGGAATCAGGGACATCCGCTCTTCACTTTCCCGCGCCGCCGTCGGCGGGGTGCTTACCATTGAGGAATTATTAAATGTCTGCGACTTCCTTTATGTGTGCAGAAAAATTATTACTTACG
>JAIRVD010000162.1 GCA_031254075.1 Clostridiales bacterium | reverse complement strand
CGAACGGTTGCGACTGCGACACCGGACATCAGGCAGTAGAGAATCATAATAAGCAGAACGATAAAGCTTGCGCGTCGTTCCCGCATGAAATATGCAAGCAGTTTGTTTGCGGCAAGCATTAGGACTGTGATATGCAGTCCGGAAATGGAGAGTATGTGATAGATGCCCATAACGCGGTAGGTTTGCGATAGGTCTTCGGGCATTTCAAGGCGGTCGCCGAGAACCATGGATTTTATAACGGCGGCTTCGCGCGGCGGAAGAAGCCCGTCGTAGACGGCGGCGATTTTATCGCGGAATCGGCGCAGATAAGTCATTAGCGACGAAGTAATTTCGCCGGTTTCGATTGATGAAGGCCAAATGGTTGCGTCGATTTTCTGCGTGCGAAGATGGCGGAATTGGTTATACCCGCCCGGATATTCGGGCGGATTCAGCGGAAGAAATTCTCCCGAAAGCGTGACTTCCTGCCCCAACGAAATCTGCGGTTGATGCGGTTGTATGTATGCCATGATTCTGACGCGCTCGTTTGTGTCGGGATGGATTCCGCGAACGACGGCGCGGACATTTCCGCTCGCGGTAAAACTCGTATCAAGCACAATGCCGCTGAAAGTGAATTCCTTCGGCTGAATTGTGTGATTGCGTAAACTGCTTTCGATTCGCCACGCGCCGAGCAAAAAAAATGCCGCGAAAAGAATTACAAGCCAATATTTGTAAATTCGATATAAAAAGACGCATAAAAAAATCGCGAAAATAAACCCCGCGAGAAAAAACTCTTCCGTGCCGCCAATTATTATTCCGAAAATCAAAAAAAATAACGCCCAAAGAACGGGGCGTTTTAATGCAAACTCAGTTTTCAATTTCTTCTGCCGGCACATAACCAAGCATTACGGTTTCGTCGATTGTAAACCCGAGATTGAAATCACTTACGCCGTGGAAGTCGTCGAGCCGCACGGAGTCGATTAAAAAGAAAACGCGTCGCGGCGGACCGGGATTATTTTCGAGCATTGTGTGCGTAATTGATTGAAGCATCAGGCGTGCCTGTGTGGCGTTTCCGGAAAAACGGCTGTGGAATTCCGCCGAAAGGTCAACGTAGATGCCCGCGTCGAGTTCAATCATAACATCGCGAACACGCGTTTCCGGCGGAATCATCGGCAGAATGCCCGCCTCGTTCTGCCCTTCCATCAGCAGCTCAAGAATTTGTGACGAACGCCTGTGTACATTAACATCGGCGGATTCGTAAAGTACGGTAGTCAGCCCTTCGCCCGATTCGTCCACGTAGTACAGCGTAAAATCCTCGGCGGTTCGCCGTGCGGGTGAAATATGCGGATTGTTCGCAATCGTCGCCGCCGATTCGACGAACTCGCTTCCGTCCGCCGAAACAAATTTCACCGATTCGATGCCGGGTAAGCCAACCATCGTCAACGTAAACGCCGAACGAAATAACAAATCTTCCACCGTCGAAATCTCATCGTAAATTTCCGACATCATCGCAATAAGAACGCCGTTTTCTATAAAAATTTCCGTTATAAGCTCGCGAAGCTGAACATTGGAAGGAATCGCACGCACAAGCGAAGAACTCTCAGGCTCGTTCGAAAAATATAATAACGCCGTTTCAATTCGCTCAACGGAGCTCATCTGCGGTAACTCCCGAAACTCCGCCTCCAACTGCCCCTGTGCCGAATTAAAAAAATATACCTCAACGCCATGCTCGTTGTCTTCCAACGCACGCCCGAGAATCAAAAATAAAACAACGCCAATCAAAACCGCAACAATCGCCGCCGCGATTATAATCATATTTTTTTTATTCATTTTTCACCTGCTTTTCTTCCGGCATAAACCAGTAAGAATTAAAACCCGAAATTTGCTGCAAACTGCCTTTCGGCATTTGACGAAGGGCGTTAAAGGAGTTCATATAATCGCCTGCGCCGAACATTATTGAAATAATCGCAAACGTAAACAAATGATTGCCGAAACCGCCATGCGGCAAAACTGCCCAAACCACCAACGGAATCCAACCGAACACCAAATTCGGAAGCAAAGATAAAAAAATAAATCGCGCTTTTGAAATCGGTTGGGCTGAAACTACAAATAACGAGAGTTGCTTTGGCGCGACGTAAAGTTCCACTTCCGCTTTTTTACCGAAACAGACGGCATGTAACAACTCATGCGGAATCATACACAGCACTGCCGCAAGAGTTCCAATCAGCGTAAAGCCGATGTACAATTCGCCATGCAATAAATAAGAAAAAATTGCAATTATAATAACCCCAAACAACGCCGGAAACAAAAACAACGAAGACACAACACTCAGGCTTACCATATCGCCAGGTTCTTTGAATTTAACGGCATTTGCCGGCAATTCACCCTTAGGCAATTGCTCATTGTTTTTGAAAAATCCTTTATAGCTTAATTTCATACTGCTTCCTCCTTCACGTCAGTCTTATTTGCATACGCGCACTGCATCGATTGTTTGTGATTGCCGTGAGTGAGTTGGCAAAACGCAAACTTTCACATAAGTGACATTACTTCTGTCGTCTCTAATAAAGTTGGATATGTTTTGTCTGAATGAAAATCTTTTACGAAATGTTTTATAAACCATAAGGCTCTTAAAGGCAACATACCGACATTTCGCGCCCCGTTCAGTTCATTGCTTCCTCCGTCACCGATAAAGCAGCAATCAGACGGCTGTTCATTAAGCATGGACAAACAAAGTTTATAAATCTCAGTATCCGGCTTTACCATACCCACATCGCAGGATAAAACAACTGCATCAAAAAACGGATATAACTTACTTTCCTTAAACCCTTTAATTTCTTCGGCAGAGCAATTACTTATCAGCCCGATTTTGTAGCCTTTTTCTTTTATGCTTAACAACATCTCCAATATTTGCGGCTCACTTTCCTGAAAACATTTTCGCTTGCACTCATCTCTTTTTTGTGAAATTCGGATAAGCAATTCTTCGTCTCGCTTAATTCCGATATTTTCGAGAATATACCTGTAAACTTGTATTGTCTCGCGCATCTTTCCTAAATATCTGTCTGAACGTAACGAATCCCACTCGCGCTTAAATTTTTCATATTCAACGTTCAAGTCGGATGAGATTTCAAAGGTTGTATATTTTTGTCTTCCCCATTCGGTAACAAGTGTCTCAAACAAATCGAAAACAACTGCTTTCACTTTCCCATCCCCTCTACGAATATATATTTTGATATCTACATATTGTGTTAAGATTCAAGATGCCATCTTCGTTGAGAAGCGTGGCAGTAAAGATGTATATTGTAAAGGGTATTTCAAATAAGAGATACCTACTACAAAGTGCAACCGGCTTGTTTGCAGACATTTTCGCTTGTGCGGGCGGATTGAAACCGCCGGAAGGAGTTGCCTATGGAATTGACATATACGCTCGTTGGGGATTATTTTCTCCCCGACATACGTTGCGTGACCCGCCGAATCCCGAACCGCTCGGACGATACGCACGTATGCGTCGGGCGTATTTGCGGGAACACAGACCGATTATATACAATCGTCTGTTACTCGGTGAAGAATTATTTTCGCATTTGCGCGAAATTGACGAAGCGGCTGATGCCCGCTTACGAACAATCACTGATAGAGAACAGGCTCATGAGGTTATTCTCGCAGAGTTGGTTTATAACTAAAATTATAACACGAATCTTGCACTTTTTAACAAACCCATTTTTGGGTTTGTTGGATTTATGAAAACTCAGCACGACAGGACACTTATTCGGTGTCCTGTTTGTTTTGCCGTGATTTTCTCACATTATAACGGTTCTTACATTCTTTCGTACAAAACACGGCTCGTTCATTGGCGGCGTAAAACGCCTTGTCGCACTCCGGGCAGGCGCGGAGCGGGCGGCTTGGGTCTGTTATCATCACGGACAACAATAATTGTATTGTTTGCAATAACGAATGAAAATTCCATTTCAACGTCGCCGTTTCATCGTTCAAAACAACCCGATAATGCGGCGCAATGCCGCTGTATGCTTGAAGTGCGCGGCGGTGTAATTCCCTCATGGTTTCGTCTTTTTCTTCATAATATAACGCCGCCGATAAAAACATACTTGCCCAATCACGGAACTGATTGTGCAGCCAATCATAAGGCTCGGCGTAACCGCGCTTAAATCCGTGACGTTGTGCAAACGGTAAATCGTTGAATTTTAGCATCGTTTTATATGAA
>JAIRVD010000143.1 GCA_031254075.1 Clostridiales bacterium | reverse complement strand
AATCCAAAAAATTTTTGTCTGCATAGCATGGATATAAGGAGTTGATTTTATGGAATATAACCGTGAAAAAGCGATAATCTATGCGCATAAATGGGCAGTAGGGCGTAACCCCGAATACTATAATTTCGACGGACAGGGCGGAGATTGCACAAATTTTGTTTCGCAGTGCATCTTTGCGGGAAGCGGCGTAATGAACTATACCCGCGACACAGGCTGGTATTACAATTCGCCGAATGATAGAGCCGCCGCATGGACGGGCGTTGAATTTCTGCATAAGTTTTTAACAAATAATAAAGGAGCAGGTCCGTTCGGAACGGAACTGCCCCTTGAAAATGTAATACCGGGGGATATTATTCAACTAAGCTATGACGGACACGTCTTCGGTCACTCGCTTTTCGTCGTCGAAACACAACCGCAAATTCTTGTCGCACAGCACTCAACCGGGCAAAACCACGATAACAGACCGTTTTCAACGTATTTCTATAAAATCGCACGGCTGATTCAAATTCAGGGTGTTAATTCTCCCTAATCAAATCATTCAACACGGTTGCCTGGCTTGCGAGTTCTTGCGAGGAGGCGGCGGTTTCTTGGGATACGGAAGCATTTTCTTGGGTGATGTCCGAGATTGCCATGATGCCGTGGCTGATTTGTTCGACGGCTTCGGCTTGTTCCGAGGAGGCGGTGGCGATTTTGTCGATTATTTCAGAGATTTTATCAAAATTTTCAACCATATCGGAAAGGGTTTGAGCGGTGCTGATTGCGATTGAGGTTCCCTCTTGCACGCGGTTGATGGAGTTTGTTATTAAGTCGTTTGTTTCCTTTGCGGAAACTTGCGAGCGTTGAGCGAGGCTGCGAACTTCTTCCGCGACGACGGCGAAGCCCTTGCCGTGTTCGCCCGCGCGTGCGGCTTCGACTGCGGCGTTTAGTGCGAGCAAATTGGTTTGGAACGCAATATCTTCGATGGTTTTTATGATTTTTGAGATATCGTTTGACGCGGTTTTAATTTCTTCCATTGAAGTAAGCATCATTTGCATTTCCTTGTCGCCCTTTGTGGCGTATTCTTTTGCCTTTTCGGAAAGATGGCTTGCGTCATGGGAATATTCGGCGTTAACATGAGTTTTTTCACTGATTGACGAAACGCCCGAGTTAAGCTCCATCAGCGCGAATGACTGTTGCGCCGCGCCGTCGGCAAGCTTCGCGCTGCTTTCGGAGAATTGACGCGCGCCGTCGGAAACTTGTTCGCTGACTGCTTTAATTTTGCCCATTAAAATTTTTAGCTGCTTTACGGTTTCATTCATTTTTGTAATATCCTGAACAAGTTCAATATAGCCTACATCTTTGCCGTTTGCGTCTTTTAACGACGCGACGTTTACCATGAAATCCATTCCGCCCTGCGAGAACGTTGTTTGATTTATGCCGCGTTTAAGACAGGCGATTCCGCATTTTTCCGTACCGCAAATTTCGGTGCCCCAGTTTCTGCAATTTTTTCCTAAGATGTCTTTGCGGTTTTTGCCCAACGCGCTTTCGGTTGCCTTGTTTACAAATTTCCAGTTCATATCGGAATCGGTAACGGAAAGCGGCATCGGAATCGAATCCAAAATAGATTCGTACCAAAATCCTTGCGCCGCAACGGATTTCACCAAATTATTAAGCTCGGTAAGGATAACAGCCCATCCGCCGCGATATTTGCCGGCGTCTGCCTGAATTTCCAGATTTCCTTTTGACGCTTCGCTTGCGAGCGTAACTATTTCATCGGTTAATTTTTCAAGCAGACTTTCCAGTTGATTAATTCGTTCGTTCATTACGGCTTTTTTGCCCGGCATTATTCTTACATTCGTATCCTCGCCGTTACATAATGAAACTATTCCGCCCATCAGCTCGTTCGTGTCGTTAACCATTCCTTCGACCATCACGTTTATTCTGTCAGTCATTTCCTTGTAAGAGCCGCTGTAAATGCCCGTGTCTATCCGATAGGTAGTATTGCCCTTGTCATTAAGCTCTTGCGTCAAATTCGTCAAATCATCTATCATTGACTGAACTACCTGCGAAAGTCCGTGAATATCCATCGTCAGCTCGCGAACCTCATCCTTCGCAACCTCAAGAGTGTTGAGATTCATATATAAATTTCCGCCGGATAAATCCGAAACCATTTTCTTCAGCCGATTAATCGGTCTGACCACCGACCGCACAACCATAACCGCCAACAACCACGCAAAAATAAAACCTACAATTAGATAAATGATAATATTACGGTTTGCGCTTGCCATTCCTTCAATATTTGAGTTCATAGAATTTATCAGCACGCTCAAATCGGAAGCGTATCGCGTCCCGACCGCTTCATCCGCAAACTCCGTTCGCAACGGAATTAGCTTTGCGTTTACGTGCGCTATCATATTATACGAATCGTTGATTAATGCCACCCTGCTTCTTATTCCGCTTAATGCGATAAAAAGTAAACAAAAAATTATAAATCCGAACATCAGATACAATCGAGTTCCGATTTTGAATTTTCTCATAAATTTCCCTCCAAGTGTTATGTATATTACATTTTCGTATAATGACATGAATTTTTGCATTAATCAATAAAAATTTTTTTGTAAAGTATAGCTGTGGAGATACTACCCGTGTGTGTCGCGTTATAGTGTATACGACAACGCTTTCTGCGGACAAGAACTCTTGCATTTTCCGCAGCGGAAGCATTCGCCGGAATTCGGCTGTAATGCGGGTTCGATTTTCAGGTCGCAGGATTTTTTGCACAGACCGCATGAGGTGCATTTTGCTTTGTCGCATTTCATTCGAAGGATTGCGATTGGATTGAGCAGTGAGTAGATTGCGCCGAGCGGGCAGAGAATGCGGCAGAAAATTCGCAGAACGAAAACGGAAGAAATGACGACG
>JAIRVD010000053.1 GCA_031254075.1 Clostridiales bacterium | reverse complement strand
ATCGCCAAATTGCACGAGCGATAAATTGCGGTACTCAGCGATAAATAACCGCAACCGTTTTGGTTGTGGCATCTGACCTCCATATCGGAGATTCTTCTGACGCCCTCGCAGGTATAGTTATTTCCCTGGTTGATAATGCCCTCTTCGATTGCTGCGGCAACCACGAACGGCTTGAATATAGAACCCGGTTCACTGCTTCGCGTTGTATGATAATTCCGCCAAAGCAGCATAACCTCGTCGGTCTGCTGTTCGGGCGTAAGTAAATTCCACATTTCCGCAAGTTCAGGCGAAGTAAAATATTCGGGGTTGTAAGGCTCATCAAGCGAAAACGTCGGCGCCTGCGCCATCGCCAAAATTTCGCCTGTGAACGGGTCCATTACAATCATTCCGACCTGTTGGCTCGGATGCTGAATATATGTGTTGTCGCAATAATATTGCGCCAAGCGTTGAATTTCACCGTCAAGCGTTGTTATTATCGTATAACCGTCCTGAACGGGAATGGTTTCCGTTTCGCCCTGAACCCAAGTATTTCTGCCTACAACGCCCGAAAGTTGTCTGTCATACTGACGTTCGAGTCCCCACATCGCGTCACCGCGCGAAAACCCGATAACCTGCGGCGCGAAATACGGGTCATTGTATCGCCGCAGCGATGTTTCCTCCCTGTGAAGGTCGGCAAACATGTCCGTCAGCGGAACCGCTATCTCCCTCGGAACATCAGTCGCCAAAACTTGACGCCGCCGTCCCGCCGTCATCGCTAAATTTCCGTAATCATCCGTATGAAACATTTCCGTCAGCCGATATCTCGGAACACCCAACTCCATCATTATCGCGTTAAAAACTTCCTCGCGGATATCCGTGTTGCCCGTGTTTCTGCGATGCCTGTCATGCAAAGATTCCACATCCAAGACCACTGTATAAACCTGTTGCGTTCCTGTTATCGGCTGCATATGCCTGTCCACAAATCCGCCGCGCACCGGCGCAAATGTAGCCGACGTTCTGTCAATATCTCTTCGCGCCCTCTGCGCCGCCGACCATTGGTCATATTCCTCGGCATAATTATCCTGCAAATACCACATCCGAAATATCAATCCGAATATACACAAAATTAAGACGCCGCCGAGAAAAATCGACCGCCTTGTACGGACAACCGTCATCGGCGTACGCTTGCGCCTGCGCTTTTTTTGCTTTTTTTCCATAAGTAATCCCCCTAAGCAGAGCGGTTTTTGCTGTGTATATTATCGGCACATTCAACTTTATGAGCCGAAAATTCTGTCTCTTATTCCCGAGAAAAAATTTGACACATCGTTCCAAAAATAATTCTGTTGCGGAAGTGCGTGTTCCGATGCGTTCAGCGTGACGGCGCCGACGCGCGGCACGTCGATTTCTATGATTTGCGACGCATCGGGAAATGACATTCCGAGTTGTTCTGATGCGATGCGTTCAATTTCGCTGAAGGTGTAGCGTTCATGGAGCCGCGCGTTAAGTGCGACGTTTTCTTCTTGCAACACACGAATTTCGCGCTCTGCCAGATTTATTTCGTTTTGAATGTTTGCGTTAAGCGCGTGGAACGCGGTGGAGCCGATGCCGCCGATGAAAATTATAAAAAATGTAAACGTGAGTTTTTTCCACGGGAAATTTTTAATATTTTCGCGATATTCAATGAAACGCGTGTCGCGCGTAACAAGAATTTTTCCCGCGTTCGGAAAGCGCAGAAGTTTTCCGCGCGGTTTTGGCGGCTCGGGTTTTGGCGGGCGCGTTTTTTCGCGTTCTTTTTCACGCTCGGCTAAGCTCGCGACAGTGCGCGGACGTTTTGTTTTTTTACGCTTCATATAATTTTCTCCGCAATTCGAAGTTTCGCGCTGTGCGCGCGGCTGTTAAGTGAAAGCTCTTCGGGTGAAGGCGTGATTGGCCTGTGTGAAATTATGCGAACCGTCGGTGTTTTTCCGCAAACGCAATACGGAATATCACGCGGGCATTCGCACGGCGAAGCGAGTTTTACGAAGGTTTTTTTAACAATGCGGTCTTCGAGCGAATGAAATGTAACAGCGGCGATTCGTCCGCCGGGGGAAAGAAGGCGCACCGCCGTCAGCAAAACATCGCGCAACGGAGCGAGTTCGTCGTTTACGGCGATTCGCAGTGCCATGAATACGCGCATCGCGGGATGCAGTTGTTTTTTTACGGGAACCGCCTTGTCGATGATATCCGCGAGCTGCAATGTCGTATCAATCGGCGCAATTTCGCGTTGCTTGCAAATCGCGCGCGCTATGCGTTTTGAAAAACGCTCTTCACCGTATTCAAAAAAAATTTTCTTAAGGTCGCTTTCCGAAAAGTTATTTACGATTGCGTGCGCGGATGTTTTTGCGTCGCTGTCCATTCGCATGTCGAGCGGACCGTCATAACGAAACGAAAACCCTCTCTCCGGCGTATCAATTTGATGCGACGAAACACCGAGGTCGATTAAAATTCCGTCGATATTTTTCACATCATGCTTGTCCATGATATTTTCCAAATCATGAAAATTTCCGCGAATCGGAAAAAAATTTTTCGATTTAATTCTGCAATTTGCGGCGGCGATTGCATCACCGTCGCGGTCAATCCCGAAAAGCTTACCGCTTTCAAGTTTTTCGCAAATTAAAGAAGAATGCCCGCCGCCGCCCAAGGTGCAGTCTACATAAATTCCGTCGGGTTTTATATTAAGCGCGTCAATCGCCTCGCGCGGCATTACGGGTATATGAGAAAAATTTTCCATTACCGGTTAAGCGCGGGGATTGGAACGGTATTTACAAACGGCGGGGAAGTCGCGGTTGGCTCGCTTGTCGTCGCATCGCCGAGACCGCCCCATGGGGCTACGGTCGGAATGGGCGTGACGGACGGCGTCGGAATGGGCGTAACGGACG
>JAIRVD010000384.1 GCA_031254075.1 Clostridiales bacterium | reverse complement strand
CATTGCGGCGTCGCGGCCTTTTTTTGATTCGCCATTAAATTCGGAAATTGAGCGCGGCATTAATAATCTCCCCTTATTTATCTTTCCCCTGTGGGGTCAATCATTGCCCAGAAAGCCGGTTTTGGCTGCCAGAAACGGTCAAAATGTGTCGCCGCACCGTCGCCGCGCCAAGAGGTGCTGTCTTCGCGTCCCCAGATTGTGACGCGGTCAATGTAGTCGGCATATTCGATATACCATTCGAACAGTTGCGCGAACATATCGCCTTGGCGTGTGAGCTGCGCATCGGTCATTGTGAACGGCGCGGGAACCGCCTCACGGAAATGGATATCAAGCTCGGTGACATGGATGCGCGCGCCTGTTTCCGAGAAGCGTTGCAATGCCAAGCGAATATTTTCCATATTTGTGTTTCTGTTGTAATGAGCCTGCATTCCGATTGCTTCTATAAGGAGGCGTCCGTATTCGGCGTGCGCCGGATTACCTGCCGCCGGATTATTTTCGCTGTCATTGTACCAGCGTTCGTTTAGGTCTTCGACCATGCTTGCCATTGCGTCGCGCTTGTGCGGGGATTCTTCGTTGAAATCATTGTAAATTAAAACGGAAGAGGGCGCGTAAAGGCGCGCGAAAACAAATGCATAATAAATATAATCCGCGGCAGATTCGCCTGCCTCGAGGTCTGCGCCGTTCGCGAACGCGTGATACCACGGTGATTCGTTGCGAAGTGCGCGCTGCCATGTTCCGATATCGTAAACGGGATAATCGGCGGGACCTTCGCGCGGAACATTCGCGCTGCCGCCGTTTGTGAACGCTTCGTTTGCAACATCCCACGCGTCGATGCGACCTTCAAATTCGCCCGCGTATTGCTGAATAAACCAGCGCATATTTTCCATTGCTTCGGCACGGGTGAGATATTCGCCCGTTTGTGAATCGCGATAAAGCCACGGTGACGACTGCGAATGCCACAGCAACGTATGCCCGACCATATACAAATTATTCTGCTCCGCAAATTCAACGACGGCACGCGCTCCGGCGAGATTCAACGAATCGGGGCGTGTTCGTTGATTCTCTCCGCCGCCGACCGCGGCAACCTTCATCACGTTTTCCGCCGTAACGGAATTATAATGATACAAAAACATGTCAATTACACCATTCATATTATCGCGAATCTGTTGCGGCTCAATTATATTTCCGATGAAAAAATAATCCGCATACGCTTCCGCCAGCGACGGCAACGTCATATCCCATTCGGGTGTCGGAATTCCCGCGCTGTTCGCGCTTGCCGTCCCTGTTAAAATCAACGACGTTCCGCTCTGAACAAACGGCGCGGCATCATCATTCTCAAAATTAAAATACGCAATTT
The DNA here is from genome assembly GCA_031254075.1 of Clostridiales bacterium. GTDB lineage: Bacteria > Bacillota > Clostridia > Lachnospirales > WQUN01 > WQVC01. Next base: position 3,657 of record JAIRVD010000384.1, on the reverse strand, counting down.
CCTCGCCGTCCAGCGTCACCGTAAAATTATCAATGTAAAACGCGACATTGGCATTCGGATTCGGCCCGCCGCCGTTTTTTACGATTTGAATAAATTCCGGCAAACTCGTCAAACCCGTTAAGTCCAAAATTCCCCTTACCGTACGCCATTCCGGTTCGTCCTCGGGGGAATATATATCCGAATACGCAATATGCCGCCATAACGGCCCATTCGTTTGCAACAGCATTCCGATGCTCAAATCATTCTCAGCCATCGGCGTAAACAAATTAAACGAAAACTCATAAATCTTATCCAACTCAATCCCCAAAACCGCCGTGGGAACCTGCGTTCCGTCCCACTGCTGATTCCCCATCGTCTCAACACGCAACGAAACACTGCCCTCCGCCGCCGTAAATACCATCGCCGGGTCAGGTGTAGGCTCGGGCGTTGCAACAGGTTCGGGCGTTGCAGTCGGCGCGGGCGTTTCTACAGGTGCTTCTGTTTCGTCAATTACATAGCTGTTCTCATCTTCGTTCACGCCGCAAGCCGCCAACGCAAGAAAAAGAAAAGTAAAAATTAAAACCGCAAAACGTGTTTTCATTTCCCGTTTCCTCCAATTTTTTTAATTTATCAAATCTCTCCAATTTTCAGGGTCATAAATCGCCCGGAAGGCGGGTTTGGGTCGGAAAAATCTGTCAAAGTGGGTTGCGGCGCCGTCGCCGCGCCACGAAGAGCTGTCTTCACGTCCCCATATTGTGACTCGGTCGATATGGTCGGAGAATTCCATGTACCAAGTAAAGAGTTGCGCGAACATTTCTGCTTGGCGAAGCTGTTGAATTTCGGTCATGGTGAACGGTGCGGGAACCGCACCACGGAAATGGATATCGAGTTCGGTGACGTGTATGCGTGCGCCTGTTTCGGCGAAGCGTTCGAGTGCAAGATAGACGTTGTCGAAATTTGTGCTTGCGTTGTAGTGGGCTTGCATTCCGATTGCTTCAATTAATAAGCGTCCGTATTCGGGATGGTTTGGGTTCCCGAATGCGGGATTATTTTCGCTGTCATTGTACCAACGTTCGTTTAATTCTTCTGTCATATTTGCCATTGCGTTGCGTTTGTGCGGGGATTCTTCGTTGAAATCGTTGTAGATTAACAGAGCGGACGGCGCGTAACGACGCGCGAAAACAAAGGCGTAGTAAATGTAGTCACCTGCGGATTCGCCCGCTTCGAAGTCTGCGCCGTTTGCGAACGCGCGATACCACGGCGATTCGTTGCGAAGCGCGCGCTGCCATGTTCCTACATCGTAAACGGGATAATCGTCGGGGCCTTCTCGCGGAATATTCGCGCCGCCGCCGTTTGTGAACGCCTCGTTTACAACATCCCACGCATGAATGCGTCCTTCAAATTCGCCCGCGTATTGTTGAATAAACCAATGCATATTGTCGAGCGCTTCGGCACGTGTGAGCGGTGTGCCGTCGGCGTTTTGATAAAGCCACGGCGACGACTGCGAATGCCAAACCAATGTATGCCCGACCATGTATAAATCATTGCGTTCGGCGAAATTTACGATTGCGTTTGCACCGCCGAAATTCAGGCTTTCGGGGCGTGTTGCGCGGTTTCCGCCGACTGCGTTTACCTTCATAGCGTTTTCGGCGGTTACTGCATTGTATTGATGAAGGAACATATCAATTACATTCATCGGATTCGAGTTGATTAAATTCGGCTCAAGAATATTTCCTATATAGAAATAATCCGCGTATCGTTCCGCAAGTGACGGCAGCGACATGTCCCATTCGGGGAAAATCGCTTCACTCAGCTCGAGTTCGTAGATTTTTATATTGTCAATATACCAAACCGATGGCTGACGGTCTTCTTCGTTTACGCGAAAACGGAAAATTACATTATCGACATTGCCCGATAAATGGTCGAGCGTAAATTCCGTTTGAACTGTTGTCCAGGTGTCCATCGGCGTTGTCGTATTAAGGTCTGTTGCGTCCGTCGGCTGGTGATTCGGTGAACCGAATTCGCCGTTGAAATTTATTCCGCCGCCCGGAATCGTTGATTTATCAGGATTGCGGTCTGACGGAATATACACGCTCCATGAAATTAAATAAGTTCCGCCATCAACCAAAGGCTCGGTGAGGTCCATACGGAAAAAATTCCCGGCGCCGCTGGTGAAATTTCCTGTGGTGTTCGTGACGAGCAACGAAAAATCATCGTCCATACCAAAATCCGTTACGCGCTCGACCGAAACCTGTCCGCCGCCGTTACCCGGGAAATCTTCTTCCTCGAACGATACATGATGCAACAGCAAACCGTCAATTTCCGGTTCTTCCGGCGCGGAAATTATTTCCGGTGCGGGCATCTCGACAGGTGCGGGTGTTTCTTCCGCTTGAGCGGCTTCTTCATTATATTCGACTGCGTCTTCCGCGTTATCATTTACGCAGGCTGCAAAACAAAAAAATAAGAAAATCAAAAATATTTTTTTCATTTTCTTCCTCCGCCAAAATTTTTTTTAAAAGTATACACCATATGGTAATTTTTGTCGCGCATTTTCATAGACATAACTAAGAAAAAATGTATTAATAAGGGGTAGCCGGATGCGCGAATTTTTTATGCTGATAACGCAGTTGCTTTTTATTGCGATACTGCAAGTAATTCTTGCGGATTTTCTCGACGACACAAAATGGGCGGTAAAAATAATAAATATCGCGTGCATTTCAATATGCTATTTTCTATTGGTTAAATATGTGTATAATCAGTTTGCATGGGAAATTTCCGTGTTTATGAATTATTTTTGAAAAGAGGATTCGAATGGATGAAAAAACGACCGTGAATTTTAAAAAATCTTTGGCAGAAATTTTAGCGGCGCAAACACATCAGCCGCAAACGGAAATAGAAATTGCAATCGAAACGCCGCCCGACTCAAAACTCGGGCATTTTGCGTTTCCGTGTTTTATTTTGGCGAAGACGTTGAAAAAATCTCCGCAGGCAATCGCGTCGGAGCTTGCGAAAAAAATCGAAGGCACGCGCCCGTACTGGCTCGGACAAGCCGTTGCGACCGGACCGTATTTGAATTTCTTTTTAAACCGCACGTCATTCGTAAACGATGTTCTGCATGATGTTCTTGAAGCCGGCGCGGAATACGGCACATGCGATAACATTTCGGAGCAAAGCATTATTGTGGAATATTCTTCCCCGAACATCGCAAAACATTTCCACATCGGACATCTCGGCACAACAATCATAGGAAAATCGCTTGATAATATTTTCCGCTTCCTCGGTCATGAAGTCACAAGCATCAACCACCTTGGCGACTGGGGAACGCAATTCGGCAAACTTATCACAGCGTACAAAAAATGGGGCGACAAAGACGACATAGCCAAAACCGAAATCGACGGGCTTGTAAAACTCTATGTAAAATTCCACGAAGAAGCCGACAACGACCCGTCGCTGAACGACGAAGCACGCGCGTGGGTTGTAAAAATGCAGGACGGCGACAAAGAAAGCCTGGAAATCTGGAAATGGTTCTGCGAACTAAGCATGTATGAATTCGAGCGAATCTACGAACGCCTTGACATCAGCTTTGACCTTATACGCGGCGAAAGTTATTATTCCGACAAAATGGAAGCCGTCGCGGACGCGCTTGAGAAAAAAGGCTTGTTAAAAGAAAGCGACGGC
>JAIRVD010000381.1 GCA_031254075.1 Clostridiales bacterium | reverse complement strand
CTATGAGCAACCCCCGAAAACCCGCTGAGACGAATTTCAAACGCCGCGAACGTATCAACGCGCGTTTGAAATTCGGACGAAGCGATGGTTTTCGGAGCTTGCCTATGAATTAAAAATTACAATTTTTCCCGCAATGTCAACTGAAATTACGGTGTTTATATCAAGAAAATCCACGGGCAGAATGTGAAGGATGCGAAGCCCGGTGATTCGTTCATCATCGGAATCAAAAGTGAACAATGATGAGGTATTATTTTGTCCTGTTACCGCCAAGGGTCCGTCTGTTGTGTTTATCGTAACCCTCGGGGAAACGCCGGCAAATTCTTCTCCTTCGAGTTCGAGAAAAATGGTGTAGGGCGTGAGAATTACTTCCGTTAGGGTGACATGACAGCAGTCTAAGTAAAGATTTAATTCATCGTCTGAAAGAGTTTGCTGTAGGTTTTCATCAAATTCAAATAAAAAATCGAATGACCATCCAATTTCTATTTCATCGTAGGAAATATATCCGAAGCCTTCTTCGAAAATAACATTGTACCTTATATTCGAAAGCGTGAAAATTAATTCATGTCCCGAAATTGAGTAGTTGGTATATTGACGGCTGTGCAGCGTAATTATTCCTTCGGGAGTGCGGTGAATCACGGTTGCGGGTGTACTCAATCTTGAACCTCTGTTGCCGTCACGCGACGCCACACTAATCGACGCCAGAACATCGTTGCCGTTAAAGCGATTTTCGGTTAAATCTTCAATTGTGATGTAAATATCCGCTACATTAGAGACAATCCCCACGGCAACTACTTCTATTCTTATGTTGTCGTCGATGTGTTCTCCTATCACCGTGCCGATTTCAACGGGATAAAGTGCCGCGTCTTCTCCGACAATTTCGCGCAGCCTGTCAAAACCGGTCAAATAATTTCCCGCCGCAAAAACAGTTGCGGTAAGAATTAAAACCGCCGCAATCACTGTTATTACATAACGCTTTGCACCGTAATTTTTCCGCGTCGTTGAATTTCTTACCTTCGACATTGTAAGTTCCTTTATGCGTTCGGTGTTCATACCAAAACCTCGCTTTCAAGAATGGTTCTCAGTTTTTGTCTTCCGCGTGCAAGGCGGTGCTTTATCGCCGATTCTGTCAGCCCTGTTTCGTCAGAAATTTCGGCGATGCTTTTCATTTCATAGTAATAGCGTAAAAAAATTTCTCTGTCGGATATTTTCATGGATAAAACAGCCGACTTAACCGTTTCCTTTTCGCATTCCAAAATAAACGCTTCTTCCGTTTCATTTCCGTATGTTGCAATTTCGTCGTCGAGCGGCAGGTCGGTGCGAAGCCCGCGCAATTTATTTTTTGCTTTGTTGCGCGCAACGGCTGCAAGCCACGGTTTGAGGTTCTCAATTTTTTTTGCGTTTTCCCATAACGAAAAAAACACATCGGACGCGATTTCCTCAATGTCCTCATTAGACAAATCACGCGCGGTATTGCGAATAATTACGCATACATACGCGGCGTATTTGTCTATTATTTTTTCAAGCGCTTTCTCGCTTCCGATGCGCAATGCCCAGTGTGTTAAGATTTTCATCACCGCCTTTGCTTATAAAGACACGAAAATTCTCTCTGCGGTTCCAAAAATGATTTATATTTAAAAATTATTTTTTTATTGTTCGTTTGTTATTGTATAATTAAGTCGAAGAAGGGGATGGACATGAAATTAAATAATCTGACATATCTGCGAGTTTTATTTATTCCGATAAAAATAGCCCCGATTGAATCGATTTTGCAGGTTTTGCACAGATTTGTCGAGCTTGCGATTGTTCCGATTAATATTTTGGTTACGGCGTATTTTATTGACACGGCGTTGAGCGTTGTAATGCAAAACTCGGAAGCCTCGGCGATAATTTTGCCGCTAATCGCAATCGGTTTTTTTTCTGTTTACAATTATATATTGTCGCCGCTTTCGGGGCTTTTAAGTTCGCGAATGCATATAAAGGCGCGCATGAAGCTTCGCATTCCGTTTTTGGAAAAACGCGTGCGTTTGGAATTCAAGCATATTGAGAATTCGAAAACGCGTGACTTGCTTGAACGCGTGTGGAATAATCCCGGAGGACAATTAAGCGGCGCGTTATATAATTTAATTCATTTGATTGTGATTGTCGGAACAACCGCAAGTCAAATATTAATTCTTCTGATTAACGCACCGTTAGCCGGCGGAATTCTTTTGGTTTGCTCTGTTCCTATTTTTATTATGGCATTGAAGGCAGGGAAATACAGTTATCAAACACAGCGCGAATACACGATGGAACAACGCCGCGCGTGGGGGATTTCATGGTACATATGGGGGCGCGAACCCGCGCACGAACGCAATATGTTCGGATATACGGATTATATGAATGACAGATTTTTTTATTTCAGCGAAGTAAATCGCAAGGCGATGTTAAAGGTAAACACGCAGTGGTTTTTGCGTTCGCGTTCGTCGGCTGTACTGCTCGGAATTTTATCCGCCGCGGGATTGTTTATTATGGCGCCTGCGGTTGCGTCGGGCGAATTAAGCGTCGGGCTTTTTATCATGCTTCAAACGTCACTGTTTAATTCGATAAATCAGCTTGCGTGGGGATTGCCGCACACATTTGAACAAATTTCAAAAGAACGCGAGTTCATCAAAGACGTAAACGAATTCTTCGCACTAAGTGAAACTGCCGACGCGGAATCGCTTCCGTCAGAAACGTCGTTCGCATTCGAATCACTCGAATTTAAAGATGTTTCGTTCACATATCCCGGAACGGAAAAAATAATTCTCGACAAGCTTTCGATGAAAATTGAACGTGACAAACATTATTCATTCGTCGGCGTAAACGGCGCGGGAAAAACTACGCTGACGAAATTAATCACACGCCTCTATGACGACTACACAGGCGAAATTTTGCTAAACGGAAAATCCCTGCGCGAATGGAATTTGTCACAAATAAAATCATGTTTCTGCGCGTTGTTTCAAGATTTCGCGCGATATGACATTACCGTCGCCGAAAACGCCGCAATT
>JAIRVD010000365.1 GCA_031254075.1 Clostridiales bacterium | reverse complement strand
GACGGCTTTAGGCGACAGAAACCCGAAAAAAAACGGTTTTCTCACATTCAATCCGTTTAGATATTTCGAGCCGGTCGGGTTCTTTTTGATGATGGCGTTTAATGTCGGTTGGGGTCAGCCTGTTCCGACATCGCCGTTTTATTACAAAAACAAACGCGCGGGCATCGCGCTTACTTATCTCACGCCGATTATCGTAAATTTATTGGTAGGAATGATTACGATTTTCTTACTGAGCTTGTTTTCCGATTACGAATTTCGCTCTTTTTTGGATTGGATTTCTGTCAACGAAATTCGTATGAGTCTATTCCTGATGAGTTTTTCAACAGCGGAATTAAGCACAAAGGTAATTATTGCCTTAATCACTGCGGGGTATTTTTTCGGAATGCTGAACATCAGTCTCGCACTGTTTAATTTAATTCCGATTGCGCCGCTTGCAATGAGCAAAATAATCCATATTTTCATTTCGCCCGAAGCATCAATGCGCATGAATCATTACGAAAAACCGATGCAAATAATCTTGATTCTTCTGCTGATTTTCGGATTACACAGCGCGATAATTTTCCCGATTACCGAATTCATTATCGGAACGGTCACGATTTAATGGATGTAAAACTGGAAAAATACGAGGGTCCGCTTGACCTTCTTTTGCGTCTGATTCAACGCTCGGAAATCGACATCTACGACATCCCGATTTCACAAATTACGGCAGAATATCTCGAAGTCGTCGCAACCCTTCCGCCCGACATGGAGCAAATGAGCGAATTTCTCGTAATGGCGGCAACCCTTTTGGAAATAAAGTCTAAAATGCTTCTGCCATGCCCGAAAACCGACGACGACGAACCCGAAGAAGACCCGCGCGAAGCCCTTACGCGCCAACTGCTCGCACACCAACAGGCACAAGAACTCGCCGCGCTTCTCGATTCCATAACCCCAACTCAGCCAATCCTGGGCGCAGGCGACAAAGACACGCTGCTTTTACTTTCCGATAAAACCCACTCCGCACCCGTAATGGACTTAATCTCTATCCCCGAACTCGAAAAAATCTTCGCACAAGTAATGCAACTGCGCACAAGCAAAATCGACACCGTCCGTTCAGGCTACGGCGAAATGCCAAAAGAACGCTTCTCCGTCACCGAAAAAATTTCCCTGATAAAAAATTTCCTTTTAAATAGAAAAAGCCTGAGCCTACACGAACTTTTCTTCCGCTGCGCCACACGACATGAAATGATTGTTACTTTTCTCGCACTGCTGGAAATGGTTCGCCGCGGCATGGTTCTCATTTATCAAAAAAAATCCTTCGATGATGTGGATTTGGTTGCGGTGTAAGTTTTTTGCACCATTATAAGGAGAAAAAAAATGATGAATAAAATTTTGATTGCGATTATGTTTGTCTTTTTATCTTTTCCGCTTGCCGGTTGTCAAACAACTAAAAGAGTTGAGCCGCTAAATTTTATTGACGAAATCACCGAAACTACCGACAACCTCGATTCAGAGGGATGGGCATGGGACGCAGAAACACTGACGCTTACTATAAACGGACTCCATTTGAGTTACGTCGATGATGGCATCAATAACGGAGCAGCAATTTTGTTGCCGGATGCATCAACCGTTGAAATTTCAGGTCGTAATAGCATCGTGGCTGATGACAGCGAACAATTGTGCGTCGGAATTTTAACAAATAATTTGACCATACAAGGACAGGGCATACTTGAAATTGAATCCGCCGGCGATGGATTTTCGGTCGATGACATAACAATAAACGGTGGAACTGTAATAATTAATGCCATCCATGGGATTTATGCCGGAAATGATTTTATATTAAACAATGGTGTCATTGAAATAAATGATTCCAGATTAGGAATATGTGCAATTAATAATGTAATTATAAATGGTGGTTACATAGAAATGAATTCAGTCGAAAGAGGCATACTCGCTGTCAACGACTTAAATATAAACGACGGCGCAATAAACATTCGCGCGACAAAAAACGGGATTAATGTATTAAATGACATGATAATTGACAACAACTCGGGAGAAATCGAAGAAATCTATAGCGGAGAGCTGAAAATTAGTCTCATTATAAACGACAACCCTGTATCAATTTTAGTAGGCGGAACTCTTTTCAGCACTCCGGGAATAATTTTTTATACAGTTACGTTTGACTTAAACGATGGAACAATAATAAATGGACATAGCACAGAATCCGAACAAATGGTTGAGGAAGGAGTCCGAATTTTAAATCCACCTACTGTAATAAAAAGTGGATACGAATTTCAAGGTTGGTTTTCAGACGCAGAGCTGACAACTCCCTTCAACTTAAATACCCCGATAACAACCGACATTACATTATACGAGTACTGGCAATCAGAACAATGAGATGAATCGAATGAAAATGAAAGAGGTAAAAACGTTGAATAGGTTAATAGCATTATTATTTTTGTTTGCAGTTATTTTTTTCATTCCCATTACGACAAACGCAGCAACGCAACGAACCGAACCGCTGAATTTTTTCATTAACGATATCAGAGAAAGCATCGACAGCCTCGCGACCGAAGGTTGGGCGTGGAACGCAGAAACACAAACGCTTATGCTGCACGGACTTAATATGAATTTCAGCGGCGAAGGAAACGGAATAAATCTGCCCCCGGGTTCAACGATAATGCTTGCGGGACAAAACAAAATTGTAAACGATGATGCCGACGAATTTGTGAGTGGCATTGCCTGTTGGACCGGCGGGATAACCATTGTCGGCAACGGCACTCTGGAAATTGTGATAAGCTCAATTATCGGAAATGCAATTTATGCGCACGATGTAACAATCAATGGCGGAAGCTTAATACTTGAATCGGGTACGGGTATATCCGCAATCAATGACGCAACAATCAACGGCGGCGAAATTGAATTCGATGCCTATACCGGAATCCGCGCGGATAATATATCAATCGGCGGAGGCAAAATAATTTTTACATACGCAATCGACGGAATACGCGCAACCAATAATATATCGATATCCGGCGGAGAAATATTTGCAGACACAGTGCAAAATGGAATACGCGCCAATAATTTAAGAGTCCACGCTGACGAAATTCACGAAATCTACACCGGGCAGCCGATACTCAACACCATGTTAAACGGAAATCCGATAACCGTTCAAGTTGAAGGCAGATATTTCGGCGCGTCCACCACGGTTCACACGATTATATTTGACATGAACGACGAACTGATAAGCGGGTCATATGAGGAAGCCGTAACCGTCGGTGCCGTAATAGTACATCCGCCGGAAACACGCGTTCTCAACCATGAAATCGAAAACGGAATTTTCACACAAGACCTTGTCGTATTTGATGAATGGTGTTTAGACCCGGAATTTACAATACCCTTCGACTTTAACACACCGATAACATCTGACATTACGCTGTACTCGCGGCAATCACAAACAATCCACAATATTATGGGAAGCGATGAAGAAGACTGGATAATGTTCGTGTTACCCGCAGAAGAATATGAAACCGAGCTAACAGCGCAACCGCCTGCCATGTCGGAAGAACTTCCCGTTGAAGAGCCACCCTTTGAAGAGTTGATATATGTAGAATTGCCATATGAAGAGCAATACGTCGAAGAATTATCCGAATCAAAAAAATCCTACGGCATTTTGGTTGCCGCAGGAATGGTACTTGTGATTATAATTGTTTTTGCATTTTATTTTCTAAAAAGAAAGAACGTTAAAGAAAGTAAAAAGCAATGGGAGGAAGAGCGATGGAAAAACCCGGAAAACCGGCAATAATATCCTTGGTATGCGTTGCAATCGGTTTTATCGGTTCGATTGCATACACGATTTTCTTTTACACAAAATTGGATGGATTGTTTGTCCCGGAAATCCTATTTAACGAGGAACTTGCTGATGAAGTATCAATGTCGATGTTTTCGATTATATGGGCATTTCCGCTCGGGTTATTGATGCTATTTTTACTTTTTGCGGGAATAGCGTTTGGAATTTACGGCATGATAGAATCCGAAAAAGGAAGCAAGTCTTTCAAGCTATCAAAATTGGGAACGACTTTGAACATTGTCGCGCTTGTATTGAGCATTACAATGGTAATCATCGCGTCGCTCGCGGTTCAAGCTGATATGTGGAAATATTTTCTTAATGCTCATCCCCTTCTTTAGGCGGCTTTAACCCCTCAATGGTTAAGCCGTTTTTTTGTGCGTAATCCCAAAGAGCGGCATGAACGGCTTCTTCTGCGAGAACAGAGCAGTGCGCCTTGACCTTAGGCAAGCCGTCGAGTGCGTCCATTACGGCGGCGTTTGTGATTTTCACGACTTCGGCGATGGTTTTTCCTTTAACCATTTCGGTTGCCATCGACGAGGTTGCAACGGCGGCGCCGCAGCCGAATGTCTTGAAGCTTGCGTCGGTGACGACATCGTTTTGGATTTTGAGATAAACGCGCATGATGTCGCCGCATTTAACATTACCAACGGTGCCAACTCCGCTTGCGTCTTCCATTTCGCGTACATTACGCGGGTTCATGAAATGGTCCATAACTTGTTCGCTGTATTCCATTAAGAAATCTCCTTTTTCAGAAAATCATCGTAAAGCGGAGAAAGCGCCCTTAATTGTTCTACCGCAGGTTTTAGAATTTTCATAAGGTCGGCGATGTCGTCGTCGGAATTTTCCGGTCCGAGCGAAAAGCGAATCGCGCCGTTTGCGAGTTCGTGCCCGACGCCCATTGCCATAAGAACATGTGAAGGTTCGAGCGCGCCGGAAGAACAAGCCGAACCGGTCGAAGCACAACAACCCTGCATATCGAGATGAAGAAGCAACGACTCGCCCTCAATAAATCGGAACGAAATATTTACATTACCCGGCAAACGATTGCCGCCCTTCGCGCCGTTAAGAACCGTATGCGGAATTGTTGAAATTATTTCGTGAATCAGCTTATCGCGCATGGCGGTTACTCGCGCAAATTGCATTGGCAGTTCGTCGGTTGCAAGCTGCAATGCGGTTGCTATTCCCACGATGCCCGCAACATTTTCGGTTCCCGCGCGTCGGTTTCGTTCCTGTGCGCCGCCCTGAAAAATCGAAAACAGCGGCGTTCCTTTTTTTACATACAACGCGCCGACACCCTTTGGTCCGCCGAATTTATGCGCCGAAAGCGAAAGCATTTGAACGCCGAGTTCTTCAACATCAATCGGCACATGCCCGACAGCCTGAACGGCATCGGTATGAAACGGGATTTTTTTTCGCGCTGTTATCTCTGTAAATTTTTTAATCGGCTGAATGGTTCCCACTTCGTTATTCGCAAACATTATCGTGACAAGCGCGGTGTCTTCGCGAACCGCCGCTTCCAAATCTTCCGTTCGCACAAAACCCTCCCCGTCAACGGGAAGATATGTTATGTCAAAACCTTTTTTTTCTAAATTCTTGCATACGTACAGAATTCCGTGATGCTCCGTTTGTGTTGTAATTACATGCCGTCCGCGTTCAAGCATCCCCTTAATCGCCCAATTATCCGATTCCGTTCCGCCGGAAGTAAAAAAAATTTCCTCTGTTTTCGCGTTCAATGCGTTTGCAATCACCAAACGAGAATCATCAATCGCCGCACGAATTTTTCGCGAAGGCGTGTAAACCGCCGACGGATTATAAAAATTTTCTCGCAGATATGGGAGCATCGCGTCAAGCACCTGCGGACGCATCGGCGTAGTCGCCGCGCTATCAAAATACAACATGGTTAATTTTCCTCATAGATAATAAATGAAATGTTTTGAATAATAACATCCTCAAGCGGACGATGTCTGCGCGCAGGGTCTTCGAAATCGGCAGACGTGGCGGGCGTATTCGCTATTGAATCAACCACGTTCATACCGCTCACCACATGCCCGAAGACCGTGTGCCCGTATCCGCCGTTATGCCATTGCCAGTCAAGGTGAGGCGTTCCGCCGTTTTCGATGAAATTTTCCAAAGCTTCGGCGGAATGAACATCGCTGACGTTTAAGGTACGCCCGTCGGAAAATTCCCCCGCAATT
>JAIRVD010000313.1 GCA_031254075.1 Clostridiales bacterium | reverse complement strand
ATTGTGCAAAGCATTAACTTCTTTTACAAGCGCAAGAGACGCAGGCTCGGTGTCTACCGCATAAATGTTCAGCGGTCGGGTTAATTTCAGCAACGATTCGAAATGCCGCCGCCCAAGATTGCCCGTGCCTATAACAGCAACATTTTCCATTTAGACTTTCCCTTCTTTTACGGCAGACACATCCGCAACACGATTTATGCATTTTTTGCACATGGGTATGGTTTTCCAATTATTGTTCAGAAATGCTTGTCTCAAACATTGCACTTTTTCGCTCCATATAGCCGCCATGCCGAGTTCTTTAAAATCCCAAGTGAAGTCTCTGTAAATTGTTCCGCTGCAACAAGGAGTAACCATTCCGTGGCAATCAAATACAAGCCGTTGCCACAATTCCGCACAGGCAAAATTTTCGAATGCTTTGCTTTCTATTGTGTTGTTTTTTGCGGCTAATGCCTCATCGTATTCTTCATAATCAAGAAAGGCTATTCTGTCTGCGTAAGGCTCAAATAAATCCTTGAAAAGTTGCCGTTCTTCTTCATTTTCTTTCATTTTTACCATTGTTACACGCAACAAGGGGGTTTGAGAACCCATTTCGTTACGGATTTCAATCAATCTTTTTATATTATTTACAGTCTTATCAAAATCAGCGCCAATCCTGATTGCTTCATATGTCTCTTTTACAGGCGAGTCAAATGAAATGTTTATTTTTTTCAGCCCTGCTTTTATTAACCTTCGCGCCAATTCTTCGGTTAAAAGTGTCGCGTTGGTAACGATTCCGATATCTTCGAAATTTTTTGCATTTGCGTATTCAACCATTTCTACGATTTTCGGATGAACCAAAGATTCGGTTAAAATCCCGAACTTAACAGACGGAACCCCTAAGTCTGCCGCTTCGTCAATTATTTTTTTGTATAAATCAAAATCCATGATATGGGTTTTTTCTTTTTTCTCTTTTTTTATAACGGTAATCGGACACATTTTGCATCTTAAATTGCAAAAATTTGTCGGGTCGATATCTATATGAATCGGGCCTTTTCCCAATATTTGTTTTTTGGGATATTCAAGCCATTTTTTTCTGTATTCTTTGTATGAAGGGCTTGCAATGTTTTCTTCATATTTGCTGATATTGTCATACTCATCTGCCGTAAATCCCCTGTTAACATAAACATTATAATTACTGTCCGACATTATGATTCCTCCGGAAGTTCATATTTTTTTTATTATATATCTTTGCTTGCGCAAAAGGCAAACCCAATCTTAGACATGTCTCTTATAATATAGTAAACTCACCATATTGTTATCGAAAGAGGCTGAATTTATTGAAACGTTTTCACATCGGAGCTTTATTGCTTGACACATTAACAGTTATTCTGGGGATTTCATTTGTTTTCTCCGTTATTTACGCGTATACCGGTCAATGGCCTTGGGGCGGGAATGATTATAATTCGTATGCGATTCAGGCGCGGGCATGGCTTGGCGGGCGGTTGGATGTGGATTATTATTCATGGCTTGAGCTTGCGGTTTATGAGGGGAAGTATTATGTAAGTTTTCCGCCGTTTCCGAGTTTTGTGATGCTTCCGTTTGCGGTGTTATTTGATAAAACGCCCGACCACTTTATTGCGGTTGGGTCGGTTTTTATTGGGGCGTTTTATTGCTTGCGGCTGCTCAGGCATTTTGGGGTTCGCGGGAATGAAGCGGTTTTTTGGGTACTTTTTTTATTTGTCGGAAGCAATGCGCTGGTTACGTCGTTTAACGGGTGGGTTTGGCATATTGCGCAGAATATGGCGTTTACGTTTTCGATTATATCGCTGTATTACGCGGTTAAGGGGCGCGGCGCGTTGGCGCTTGCATTTCTTGTGTGCGCGGCGGGATGCCGACCGTTTCAGTTGATTTACACGCCGCTGATTTTTTATATTTTATTAAGGCAGAAAAAAATTAATCCTTTTATTTTCCTTCCGCCGCTGCTAATCGGCATCGCGTATATGAGCCTGAACTATGCGCGGTTTGGAAGTATTTTTGAATTCGGGCATAATTATCTGCCGGAATTTTTGGAAGCCGAACACGGTCAATTCGGCATGGCGTATGTTGCGGAAAATATCGGGCGAATGTTCCGCCTGCCTCAATTGGGAGAAAACGGAACACTGGATTTTTACCATTTCGACGGTGTGGCGTTTTGGTTGGTCAGCCCGATTGTGGTTTCGTATTTAATTTTTTATGTAAACGGATTCTTCAAGCATACGGATAAAGTCTTAATGCTCTGTTTGCCGCTTTTGTCGGCATTTCATATATTTTTGTTCTGCCTGCACAAAACTTTGGGCGGCTGGCATTTCGGGAATCGCTATACAAACGACATGCTTCCGTTTTTATTTTTCGGGCTTGTTTGCCTGTTGGGGGTTCAAAGCGAAAAAATAAAACGACTGCAAATTCCGTTGTTTGTATTCGGGCTTGTGCTTAATGTT
This sequence comes from Clostridiales bacterium, assembly GCA_031254075.1. GTDB lineage: Bacteria > Bacillota > Clostridia > Lachnospirales > WQUN01 > WQVC01. The sequence continues at coordinate 4,120 of JAIRVD010000313.1, read as the reverse complement.
GCCGGAATAATTACGGTTTACGGACGCTAAAGGCAACCCTCGAAAACCCGCTGAAACGAAAAACGTCGCGAACGCTTCAACGCGCGTTTGAAATTCGGACGAAGCGATGGTTTTCGGAGGTTGCCTAAATTTTTATCAGAAACTCTTTTACATAATCGGTTCTCGGAAATAAATCGCCGAAGCCGATGTCCGAAATTCTTATTATCAGCTCGGTGTTTGAGCGGAAGTCGGGTGAAACTTCGAGGCGCGTTACGCCTTTGGGTCGTTTCGGCAAGCCGTTAAGCTGCATTTTTGAAATGCCGCGCCCTTCGCCCGTTGGCGAGAACTCCGACAGTTGAAGCTCGACTTCACCGTTTACTTCACTGTTTACTAAAATTAATTTAGCCGGATGCTTCTGCCACCAGAAGCCGTTGCGTTCGACAAGCGTGAGGAAATTTTCTCCGTCGGAAAGCCCGATGTCGTTCGTGAGTTGGTGCTTATCCTCAAGCGTAAACGGAACGCCTGAGATTTCCAATTCACGTGCGGCGATAATTGCCGCGCCTTCGGATGTGATTAGTTTGTGATTTTTGTAAAATTTCACGCGCTCTTTCGGAAAAACGGCAGTGACGGCTTCTTTCGCCCAAAGCATTTCAAAGCCGCCGCCAACGCAAAGAACCGCGTCAACCTGCGCGGGTGTGATTCTGCGTTCGAATAAATTTTTCTCAAGCACATCATTTAAAAATCGCTCAAAGCGCAAAGCATACGGTTTAATTAATTTTTCAACCTGCTCATGTGAAATACTGTGCTGAACGGGCGGATACACGAAATTAAAATAAAGCTTCTGCGGCTTTGCGCGAATATTTTTTTGAAATAAAATATCCTTGTGCTGATGCGTGAATGTGAGCAGTTGTTCTTTTTCTGCCGCGCCGGTCTTTGGCAAAGAAGACAAGAACGATTCAAACAGCGCGTTTACATCAGAGTTTAACGCCGCCATGGATATCTCGCTGTCGAAAACGGACGACATGCTTACCGCGGTGATTCCGCCGCCGCTTGTTTCGATATTATAAAGCCCGCCGCGCAGTTCACGGTTCCCCAAATCAACAAGCAACGCGCATTCCGTTTTCTCGGGCAGTTCTCGATAATGATGCGCAAGCACGCATTCGCGGTCGGGCACGAGCGCGATTAATTCTTTTTCATAGCCCGCAAGCTTGAAAACGCGAGTAAATTCCTCATGCGCGGCCGCGCTGAAATAAGCCGGCACCGACGCGACAATGCCGACGATTTCCGCCTTTGGATTTATGCTTTTTACGCTTGCCAAAATTTCCTTGATAAACAGCGCAAACACGCTCGCGACGCTCAACGAACGTCCGTCAACACTCAAATAATCAAAACGCCCCATTTTTTCAAGCAACGACGAAAAGACCGTGCCGACGCCTCTGTTCAGTACAGCGTATTCGCCAAAAACCCATTCTTTGGTCTCGGAAATGTATTGCATCGCCGTCGGAATCGACGGCTTGCCGTATCCGCCGCTTAAATCAATGGTTTCCGCCGTGCCCTCAGCCAAATTGTAAAACGCGATGGCGGAAGAATCATTGCCGATATCCAACCCGATTACATAATAAATCTCGTTATGCTTTTGCGCGGCGGGCAGGGTTTTGAATTTTTTGTAATTCACAGCAACCCCCTATTTCGCGGCGATTACGTTTGCCCTGATAATTACCTGCTCTTTGAAACGATAGCCCGCCGTCATAATTTTTATTATTTCGCCCTTTTCAAAATCGTCGTGTTTTTCGGCGACGAGGACTTCGTGTTCCTTTGCGTTGAACGGTTCTTTTACATTCGGGCGAATGATTGCTATATTGTTCTTTTTCAAAATTTTTTCCAACTCCCCGAACGCGTCGTCAAGCAAGCTTGCGGCGGAAAGAACATCGGCATCCTGCGAATCGCGCAATCGCGAAACGCTGTGCGTAAGGATTTCTTCGAATGTACACACTTCGTAAAGCAAAACTTCTTTTTTGAAACGGAACGACATTTTTTCTAAAATCCCCATGAATGAAGCGACTTGTTTTTCGGCGCGTTCACGATATGGCAGAAAGATTTCACCGCAGTTTTCGAAGAACGCGGGTATTTCGTCTTCCGTCGGCGGCGACTCAAGCCATGCCGAACGCACCGCTTCCAAAATTTCCGAGCGTTCGCCGGTGCTTTTTTCCGATTTTTTTTCGGAAGAGAATTTTTTTACATTTGCGCTGCTTTGAATTATGAAATCCTGAATGCTTTCTTTCAAACCGTCGATTTTTATTTCAATTGTTTCGCGTATGCCGGATAAAATATCGCGCTCAATGTCCTTTCCCGCTTCCGCGATTTCGCTCAGTGTTCTTTCAAACACGCGAGTGACTTCTTCGGCAAGTAAAATTTCCGCGCTGATAAATAATTGAAATTTATATGCCGATTTTTTAAATTCCATGTCGATTTTATCGAGCAAAACCATTGTTTCGGCGTCAAGCGCAGCGATGAAGATTTTTTGTTGCGGCTGATTTTCGTTTTCAAGCGCGGCAAGCAATTCGCCCTCAAACTCATCAAACGAACGGCACGGCATCGGCTTCTTCGAAAGATTTTGCATATGCTCGATAAACGGACCTATTTGCTGATACGCCTCGCGCAGTGCGTCAAGAATGCCCGGAATCGTCACGTCCTCCGTATTTTTCACTGCTTCCTCAAGCGCAAGAACCTGGACTTTTATTATATTTCCAAGCTCTTCCCATTCGCGTTCAATAAGCTCACTGTAGAAACGCGCCGCCTTGCGGCTGTGAAGGTCGTCGATTTTCGTTTCGCATAAAACCAATCCGTTGCTGTAAAATAAATACAACTCGCGAATATTGTCGCGCAAAATTATTTCAAATGATTCGTCCCAAATTTGCGGTTCATCTTTACGCAAACCATCGGTGAAACTGATTCTTTGCGCGTCGATTAATTCCGCGACTTTTACAATTTCCTCGTCAATAATCGCGTTTTTTTCCAAAGTAATCGGATTAGGAGAACCTTCGGGTGTTTCTTCTTCTTCAAATTCCCTCAACCGTGAAGTCAACACTTCGCAAATACCCAAAATCAACGAGCGAACCGTAGGGCTTTCAAATGTACAAGCCTTCGCAAGCTCAATCACCCGCCGATAAACCCCCATCAATCCAACCAAATGCGTGTAAATCGCCTCATCGCTGTCGCCGAGACGCGAAAAGCGGGCTGCGTCCGTTTCCACCAAAACGCACACAGCCTCGCTTAAAATTTTGTATTTCATGTCAATTATCTGATTCAAATCATTTGAACTGTATTTCTGCCACAACGTCCAAAGCATTTTTGACTTTGCCGCCATCGCGCACCTTCTTTGAAGTTATTACGAATATAATTCGTCCACCGAAAGTTCCGTTACAACGCCGTCGGTTGAAAGGCTACGGGCGGTTACGCGCAGCATGTTGTCCTGACCGACGTGGAAGATTACTTTAACTTTTTCCTGTCCGCGCGGGCCTTGCGGGATTCCTCGCAGGGAGGTTCCGGCGAGGCGTTTCATTCCTTCGCGGTTTACGGTGATGTTTTTGTCAAGCGCGGAAGGCATTGTGTTTTCGTATGCGACGATTGCCATGCTTGTGACATTATCGAAGTTGGTCATGAGAGGTTCCGGTGCGGAGATTGTGAGACCTTCCTTCGGAATGTCTTGACCTGCCGCGACGATTTCCATAAAGCGGCGTCCGGCAATTTCAAGACCGAGCGGATGAATCGTGCGCTCTTGAACGACGGGCCCGCGAACGGTCGGCATCATAATCATATTGCAATAGTATGCCGCGCCCTGTGAAATGCTGAGTGCGGGAGAAATGCGCGACTTGAACGGTTCTTTGCCGAAACGCTCGGTAATTTTTTCGCTTACATATAAAATTGAAGAGCTTCCGCCGACAAGGAAGATTTCGTCGATATCGGCTTCTTTAAGTCCTCCGGCTTCAAGGCAAGCTGTTACGCAATTTAATGTTTGTTCGATTAAGTCGCCGACGGATTTGTCGCGGAATTTTTCATAAGTTTCCTGCGAATCGCCCAAGGTGTTGATGCGTTTATGCGATAAAAACTGTTCGCGTGTGATTTCCATATTGATATTAAC
>JAIRVD010000304.1 GCA_031254075.1 Clostridiales bacterium | reverse complement strand
TTTACAATCGGAGTACCGTCATCCGGGAAAAAATTCTCGCCGTTTTCGAAAAATAATTCCCGTACCCAACCATCATGCAAATAAATATAAGTCACAAACGACCGCTCATCAAAATTTTCTTCAATCGAAAGAGCCGAAATCCCGTGAAAGTTTTCAACCGAAATACTCCCGCCAACATCGCCCGTCCGAATCTTCGTTCTTACATACGAAAGCAGAATGCGTTCATCGCTTCCGTCCTGCGAGATTTCGGCAATACGACGGTACGTGCTTCCGCCGAAAATCAAAACAAGAAGCACCGAAGACGCAAAAATCAAAAATATTACCAAAACAAAAACATTGTCGGTTTTCATATCTCAAACACCCGAATAACCGGCAAAATATTCGCCGCAAAAACATCGTAATGAACGACATATCTCGTTCCGTCAATATAAATCCCGTAATTTTCCACAATATAATCAACACTTTCGGGAAAATATCCCGCCGTGGCATAGCTGTGAACCGCCGCACGTAAAATCGCTTCCTCAAGCAAACGAACGCCCTCCGCACCGCTTGCTCTGTCAGCCTGATTAAGCCCCGCAAAAAACGCTCCGAACACAATCACAGCAAAAAAAACAGGCATAAACGCCGAAGGTTTTCGGATGTTGCCTAAAGAACACATTAATCCCTTCTTAAATACACGCACGGTACTACCTCCGTTCTTGCGCTCTACTCGTCGCGGAAGCCGCTGTTTTCCCGACATTTATCGTCTTCGTTGATGAAATGGCCACTCTGTGTTTACCCGATAGAAGTCATAATACCCATAAGCGGAAGCATTACGGAGAGAAGGATAACCCCGATGATTACCGACGTAACGATAACGAGGTTGGGTTCGATTCTGCCGACTAAGGCGGTGAGCTCGTCTTGGATTTTCGCGTCGTTGCGCCTTGCGATTTCTGCCATTGCGGAATCTACGGTGCCGCTTTGTTCGCCAAGGGAAATCATGCGGCAGTCTCTTGCGGAGAGGATGGCGGATTCTTTGAGTGCGTCTGATAGTTTTTTGCCGGAATCGAGTGCGGATTTACATGCGGCATATTTTTCGGCAAGCGCCTTTGAATCGCTGTTTAGGGAAGCCGCCATGTCAAAGGCTTCTTCTGTGTTCAGACCGCTTGAGATTGCGATGCTCATGCTTGAGATAAATTGGAATGATGCGATTTTTCCGAAAATCCGACTGTCGCCGAAATTATTTTTCACAAAAGCAATCGCGGATTTTTTAAAAGCGGGTACGGCATAGATTAAAAGTGCTAATGCGAAAAGAATAAATAAAATAACGGCAATGGTAACAGAGGCTCCTCTGAACCAAATGCCGAATTCCATCAGGCGAGTTGCGAACGGCGACATTCTTGTGCCTATGCGTTCGAATACATCGTTGAAGATTGGAAGCACGCGCACAACGAGAATGATAATGACTGCAATCATCATGGCGAGCATGACGGCGGGGTAAATTGTCGCGCGTTTTATGGAAAGCGCGAGTTTTTCGCGGCGTTCGTAATGTTCCGATAGTGATTTTAATGTTTCGCAAACGCGACCTGTTTTTTCGCCGATTGCAATCATCTTTGTCATGTATTGCGGAAAATATTTTGATTCTTCTAATGATTCGGAAAGGGTCAGATTATTATCCAACCCTTTGAGAACAGCGTCTAAAACTGTTTTTCCGTCTTTATCGTTTTCGTCGTCCTGCATCATCAGGATACCGTTTTTTGCGACGATGCCTGCGTTAAGAATCATGTAAAGCTCAGAGCAGAACATATGCAGATACATATTTGTAAGCATGAACACCTCAATGTGTATGTGTAGGATTATGGTTATTTCCGTCGCCGATAAAGCGCATGATATCGTTGCTTTGATTGCCGTTCGAAGCGAAGGTCGGGTCCATGATGCGCCAATCTGTGCCGTCGAACCAGATAATATCGTTCACCCAGCCTGTTTCGGCGGAATAAACGCTTATCCACGCGTGATAGACATCGCCGACATATCCGATAACAAGCTTTGTCGGAATTTCTTGACTTCTCAGCATTGCGGTCATAATTGCGGCATAGTCGAAGCAAATGCCTCTGCCTTGCGCCAACGCTTGGTCGATATTCGGAACATAGCCCGATGTAACGGTTGCGGCGAGTTCTGTATCGTATGTCATATTTTCGATTACATAGTTATAAACAGCGCCGACTTTTTCGATTACATTATTTTTTCCGCGAACAAGGTCTGCTGCGATTGTAACGGTTCTGCTGTTTCGGTTGAAATTAACGAATTGGTTCGGAAGAAGAAACGGGGCGAACGCGTTTGTTAATGTTACGGAAATTGTTTGCCTGTTTGCCAGCGAATATCTGTTGCCTGATATTTGTTCAAAAACGCTTACGGTGTATTCGCCATTGCCTTCGGAAAAGGAGAAAACTTCCCATGTTCCGCCGGTATTTAACTGATAATGATATTGCGAAGAATTCGGCCCCGCCACTATTACCCTTACGGCGGTTGCCCTTGAATCCAAAAAGCGTACCATCACATATCCGCTGTTTGCGTTTGAATAATCAATTTCGGCTTTATTATTGCGGTTTGTGCTTGTTCCGCTTGCAGTCGGAACAGGTATTCCCGAGCCGGACAAAATAAAAAGCGCGGCAAGAAGCAACGCTGTTATACCGAACGCAGAAAACATTTGCCGACGACGAGCCGAAAATCGCGAACGCTTCAACGCGTTTTCGGCGACAGGGGAGGCAGATGTTTTCGCGTTCCGGTATAATTTCAAAAATTTTTTCATATCAATCCCACCTTTTTTATATTTCTGCCAATATTCCGACAATAATAAGCCTCTCATTTCTGTCGGAACTGTTCGTGCATGTACATAAAAAAACCAGTCTCTGCCCATATTCTACAGCAATGTTGTTTCCAAAGATAGAGCGGCTTATTACATTTTTGTTAAAACCGTTAAACTCATGCTCATTTGCAAAGTTGATTGGCGGCACTTCTTCGGTCGCGTCAAGAATATATCCCGCAATCAAAATTATTTCGAAATTATTGTCGGGCGTAAATAAAAACATTGTAGGATGCCGTTCAAAAAAACCGGGGCGCATGTACCAATTTAAACTGCCGAACATATCCCCCGACGAAGTGTTATGCCCGTAAATAATTATATTTCTGTCAGAAAAATCCGGTGAATTGCGTGAATCCAAAAAAATTGAGCCCATCCAATTTCGGGTTTTATTCGGCAGGTGATTCAAATAGAAATAATTATCTTCACCCTGAACAACGGGATAATTAATCGGTGTACCTTCCGATTGAATCCACGCAACCAAATCGGGAAAATCATTTCGCATCTCACCGAAATTTACAAACGGAGTAAACTCAACAGGTTCGCTTGCCTGTATGAATTCGCGTTCCGCCAAATGTGAAGAGCGCGGTATAAATTGAACGGATACATTGGAATATAATTCATTTGCTTTATTTATTTCATGCGACTCAATCGCTATATTTGCACCGAAGAAAATCATCAGCAGCAGGCACAATACAAGAACGCCACTCAGCAAAATTATTTTTATTTTTCTGCCAACCACTGTTTAATTTCCTCCTGCAACAATAGGTTTAAGGAGATAAACACCGTAAAACATTCGATGTTTATCTCCCGATTTACTTTTCCCAAAACGTATTCCTTTTATTTCGAATTTAATCTCAAAACAGACATTAAGCTTGTGATTTTGAAAGCTTGCGAATCGCGGTTACTGCCGCTGCCGCCGCGAACGCTGATAATAACAATCCTGTCATCATCATACCCGCTACGCTGTCAAGTCCCGTTTGCGGTACCGCAGCCAGAGGAACCGAAGCGTCGTTTATGACGGTTTCTAATTCACCAAGCACGGGCAATCCTGCCAACGGTACATCAAGGTCGTCTATGAAGAAAAATTCTTCCGCAGGAGCCGAACCCAGAGGAACGGGCATATCTTCAAGTATGAAAAATTCTTCGGAATCAACTTGAACAAACGATGGTGTTGTCGAACGAGAGTTATTTGAACTGTTGTCGTTTGAACCGGAGTAGCTCGAACCGTTTGAACCGCCGCCGCTTATTACTTCGCCATCATCTTCATCTTCAACTTCGACTTCGACTTCAATATCAAGCTCAGGTTCAGCATCAGAATCAGTGTTCGCATCGGAATCATCGTCATCTTCATCGCCAGAATCTGTATCCGCATCGGAATCACCGTCATCTTCATTGCCAGAATCTGTATCCGCATCGGAATCATCGTCATCGTCAGAACCAGTGTCCGCATCGGAATCATCGGAATCGTCGTCAGAACCTGTGTCCGTATCGGAATCATCGTCATCGTCAGAACCTGTGTCCGTATCGGAATCATCGTCATCGTCAGAACCTGTGTCCGCATCGGAATCATCGTCATCGTCATCGCCATCATCGTCGTCGTCGTCATCGTCATCGTCGCCATCATCACCTGTGCCTGTGCCGGCAGCGGTATCATCATCTGCATCCGAATCATCATTTCCGACGTTGCCGTTGCCGGCAAATCTTGCGTCACTGATGGCATTTCCGCGAATAAGAACTTCTATATCTTTATCGCCAACAGATACTGTATTCCAACTGTTGTTATCGGGTTTGCTGTCAGTGATGCCTACAACTGTACCGTTACTGTCGGTTACAATTATTCTTGCGGAATTTCCGTTTCCGACGATTGAAATTGTTATTTGTCCGTTGGAAACTTGTGTTACTCCCGAGCCATGGTTTGGACTTGTGTTGTGGTCGGTAGGAACAAATGGTCTGTCTTCAAAGTTATCTGCGTCGGAATCTGCGTCTGCGCCTGTGTCCGCGTCCTCATCAGAGTCGGAATCTGCGTCGCCTTCGACACCTAAGTCGGTGCTGATGAATGTAAAATCGGCTAACATTTCGTCGTTTACGCCTTCGCCGCCTTCGTTTGCAGCATCGTCCAAGTCGATGCCGTTTGCGTCTACGGTTAAATCATAAAATATGTTTTCCATGAGTATATCCTCCCAAAGATAAAAGATTATTGCCTCTTTTATTCTAGGGTTGGGGTTCCCTGTTTTCAGCCTCTTTGCTATCGTGCAAAGTGGTTAAACGATTTTAATTTATTATTTTTGTATTTTTACTTTGGCGATTAAGTTGTCTAACGGGTAGCCGGCTTCAAATTCGACAATCTCTCCTTCCTTCGTCGCCAGCATATGCAAGGTATCGAATTCTTTCGAACTCAGCGGCAACCTTGCTCCCATTATTGTTGAAGCAACTTTGGTATGTGTATTCAGATTTAACGGGCCGACAAGAACAAACCCTTCATTTTCCATACACATCACCTCGCTTATTTGCTTCATTGATAATATAATACTCACGTATTTAAAAAAATGGTGAAAGGTTTCCAAATGTTAACCTTCATGCTCTTTCGAACGAATATCCCTCGCCCCTTAACGCCGCGATAGTGTAGCCGGAATCACTTATTTTCGTTCTTAATTTTGAAATCGCAACTTTTAACGCGTTATCGGTTTCCAGCATTTCCTGCCCCCAAACTTTTTCATATAAATATTTTGCGTTGAGAATTTTTTCCGGACGCTGTAAAAATTGCTGTAAAAGCGAAATCTCTTTTTGGGACAGCCCAATATCGTCGCCGTTAAGATATGCCCTGCCCGACGCGATATCAATTTTAATCGGGCCGTAAT
>JAIRVD010000262.1 GCA_031254075.1 Clostridiales bacterium | reverse complement strand
TGGGCGAGCGGCAAACGCGTTTTCGCGTTTTGCGGCCGGCCCCGGGGTGGATATTAAATAATATCCACATTCACTTTTTTATCTTCATTGATGGCGGCGGCTTTAACGAGGGTGCGGATTGCGCGGGCGATGCGGCCTTGTTTGCCGATGACTTTGCCCATGTCTTCGGGAGCGACTTTAAGGCGCAGGATGGTGACGCCGTCGCGTTCTTCTTCTATAACTTCGACTGCGTCGGGATGGTCAACCAAGCGTTTGGCGACCATGGTCAGTAAATCTTTCACGACATCACACTCCCGACTTTTTAAGGAGTGCGCGAACGGTATCGGTGGGTTGTGCGCCTTTGGCAATCCAATCTTTGGCGGCGTCAGCGTCTACGCGGAGTTCGGTCGGTTTTTTTGTCGGGTCGTAGATGCCGATTTCTGCGAGAACTTTTCCGTCGCGCGGGGTGCGGCTGTCAGCGACAACGATGCGGTAGAATGGGGCTTTCTTCGCGCCCAATCTTTTTAAACGAATTTTTACCATTGTTTCACCTCTAAAATTATTTTTTATGAAAAGAAGGGAAGTTTCCCTTTTTTGCCGACTTTATTTTTTTTGAACATACCGCCGCCGGTGAAGCCTTTCAGCATTTTGCGCATTTCTTCGAATTGCTTTAGCAGGCGGTTTACTTCCTGAATTGTTCTGCCGCTGCCTGCGGCGATGCGGCGTTTGCGCGAACCGTTCAGAATTGCGGGGTTTTGGCGTTCTTCGCGCGTCATGGATTGAATGATTGCCTCCATGTGAACCATTGCCTTTTCGTCGATTTCCGCGCCTGCGAGTGCGGCTGTATTGACGCCCGGAATCATGCTGATTAAATCCTTCATCGGACCCATTTTTTTAATTTGTTGCATTTGCGTAAGGAAGTCTTCGAGGTCAAGCGAATTTTCGCGGAATTTCTTTTCGAGTTCCGCCGCCTGTTTTTCGTCAAACGCCTGCTGCGCTTTTTCGACCAAGCTTAAAACATCGCCCATTCCGAGAATTCTCGAAGCCATTCTGTCAGGGTGGAATGGTTCCATTTCGTCGAGTTTTTCGCCCATTCCTACATATTTAACGGGCTTGCCCGTAACCTTTTTCACCGAAAGAACCGCGCCGCCGCGCGTATCACTGTCGAGTTTTGTAACGATTATTCCGTCGAGCCCGAGTTTTTCGTCAAAAGTTTTCGCAACATTTACGGCATCCTGCCCCGTCATTGCGTCAACGACGAGAAGAATTTCCTGCGGACGAACTTTTGCGCGGATTTGCCCGAGTTCTTCCATTAACTCTTCATCTATGTGAAGCCGTCCCGCAGTGTCAATCAGAACAATATCGTGCGAATTCGCACTCGCAAACTCAAGCGATTTTTCCGCAATCGTAACGGGACTTTCTTTTTCGCCCATTTCGAAAACGGGAATATTATACGTATTTCCGACAATTTGCAGTTGTTTAATCGCCGCCGGGCGATAAATGTCACAGGCTACCAACAACGGACGCTTGCCCTGTTTTCGCAGCAAGCCTGCGAGTTTTCCGCTGCTCGTGGTCTTTCCCGCGCCCTGCAAGCCCACTATCATGTAAACCGTCGGCGGCTTTGACGAAAACGTCAGTTGAGACTGCGTCGAACCCATCAACGCAATCATTTCCTTGTGAACAAGGTCAATGACCTGTGCGCCGGGATTTATACCCTCAAGAATCGCGTGTCCTACGGCTTTTTCCGTTACATTTGCGACAAATTCCTTTACAACGCGGAAATTAACATCGGCTTCCAAAAGCGCAAGCCTAACCTCACGCATCGCTTCCTTTACATCGCCCTCAGAAAGCTTGCCCTTGCCGCGAAGCTTCTTAAAAACATTTTGCAGTTTTTCCCCTAAATTTTCAAATGCCATAAAATTCGCCCTCTATATTAAAAGATTCTCTAATAGCTTGATAATTTCTTTTTCGTCTGTCAGTAATTTTATTTCCGATATAATCGCTTTTTGGCGTTCGTGTTTTTCAACCAATCCCAAAAGTTCATCATATTTATTAAGCCGCGCTGTCGTGCGCTTTAATATATCAGCCACAGCCTGCGGCGTAATTTCCAATACCGTGCCAATCTCCGCAAGCGAACAATCATCCGCATAATGCATCGAAAAAATTTCTCTCTGCCGCTGCGTAAGCAAAGCTTCGTAGAAGTCAAAAATTAAATTCAATCGCTGTCTTGCTTCGGGCAAATCCATTGCGGCACACCCTTCAAGTACAAAACCTCTGTACAGTATAAATACTTTACAGTCAATTGTCAATTATCAGGTCGGAGGTTGCCAATACTGGGAAAGCCTTGGAATATCTAATTAATGGGTGTGGATTAATATTTCACTATTCTTTGAAATATTTGGCATTTAGGCGCATCAAGCATAACTCTAAAAAGCATTGAAGTTTAGAGCATATTAATAACACAAAAAAAGCAGGGCAACCCCGATGTATAAACGGGTTGCCCTTAATTTGATTGTACATATTCAAGCGAGCGTTTGTAACGCTTCATTTTCCAAGCCATATAATAGTTGTACAAGGTTAAGTTCTTGTTAAAATTATTAAGGAGGTTAAAAATATGTCATTACCTAAATTTCCGGATGTGACGGATGGAAATAACATAAAAAATTCCGTTGCGCAGATTTTGACATCCATAGCTATGGAGGAAATTGCGCTAAGTCACATAATGAACGCTGAAGGTGAAAAAATTCAGTTTATTTTAGGGACGCTTGAAAATGGTTTTAAACCTAAAGAACCGCCTACTGTCGAACAAGTCATGCAAATGAACGACAGTGTGCGAAAATTGCTTAATCAAGTGTCATCCAATCAGATGTTTCTGGCGGGAAAAATGAGCTCGGCAATGAGTATTTATGAACATGAAGAAGGAAACAACAATGGCGGAACCAAACCCGACTGCCCGGATTGTCCCGACTGTCCCGATTGTCCCGATTGTTTGCACTTACCCGTCGGCGTAAAAATTGTAAGCAGCGGGGGTACAATTATCGGGAACACAGTTTATTTACCGCAAGGCAAAACCGATGATTTGACCGCTATTGTTATAACAAGCGGTGAAAACGGAGCAAACTGGACACACAACGGCGACTCGGGATTTACCTTCACCGCGCAGGGAAACCAAGCCAAAGTTCAGACAACAACCGGCACCGCTGTCGGCTCAAAGCTTACGGTGACGGCAACTTCCAAGGCTGACGGCACTAAAAAAGACAGCGTAACAATCATCGTCACCGACCCCGCAATAAAAGACGTTGTGGTGGGCGAAGACGGTAAGCTGTATGCCGATTTCGGCGACAATACTTTTAAAGAGATGACCCCAAACGGTATGCTTATCGGTGAATTTGTCTGCGGCGGCATGGACAGAAAACCCGGAAACGCCGACGACCGTTATGACATTATCACAACCGACGGAATCAAATATCTTGGTCCCAACGAGGACGAATCCTACCAGAGAGCAGGCACGGACGGCTTGCTTGGTACAGAGGATGATATATTTGTATGGAAACTTGACAAAAACAAAGAAATCGGTCCCGGTAACGAATCCGATACCCCTCCGTTTGTCGGGGTGCAAAAAGTAATCATTTCGTCTTCGGACACAGTGGTTTTAAAAGGCGATTCTCTGCAATTTCAAGCAATCGTGCAAATGAGCGATAAAACGACCGACCCCGCGGGCGTGACTTGGACAGTCAGTCCTTCCGACAGCGCAAAAATCGACACAAACGGCTATCTGACGGTGAACGCCGACGCTTCCGCAAGCACTCTTACGATTAAAGCCACCTCGGTCACGAACACGAATGTCTACGCATCGGCAACCATTACCGTAATATCGCCAATAACCGATGTCCCGGAAATAGTAGACGGGCTTATACTTAAAGCAAATAAAGCAGGGGATA
>JAIRVD010000214.1 GCA_031254075.1 Clostridiales bacterium | reverse complement strand
ATTCTTTCGACCAGAATTTCATTTGCCGTAACGGTCATTGTGCCGTCGATTAGTTCGTTTTCGAGCATCACGTCGCTCGGAACAATAATATACGGAAAATCTATGCCCTGCGAAATCTGCGCGTCGCCCGAAACCGTAAACCAAAAGCCACTCCAATGAGGCCGCCAGTGCCAAGCCTCCGCCGAAGCCGAAACCGGCAAACTTCCCGAAGCGATTCCGTCGGAATTCGTTCGAAACACAGGCTGCGCACTTCCTTGCGACAACGACGCGCCTTCAACCGCACGCCCCGCAAAAGTTGTAACGCGAACTTCGAAATTCGCGTTATCGCCCGGACAATACGCAACCCTGTCCAATTCGCCCGAAATTACATATGATAAATTTGTGTAATCATAAAAACTTATATACGTATACATAAATGCTTCGCCGTTTGCCAGCACTCGAATTTCAGGATAACCAAACATATCCTCAACGGGAACTCGAATCGCAAAACTATTATACGAGTCAAGCGTAATCGGAAGCTGAATCATATCGCCGATTCGCAGAGTGAAAACATCCGACGGCGAATGCGAATGCCCGTAACGCGGCATTATTACACCGAAAACATCAATCGTGTCGTTGGGACGATAGCTTGGGCGGTCTGTGTATATATATGAAAGAAAACGGTCGGACGCAGTCATTGCCCTGTCACCGTAGGTCGGCTTGAAATACGCAAACGGCTGATAATCGCCGTACTCTATTGTAATCACCGCGCGGCTGTCAGAGTTCGTTTCCGTAATCGCAACACCTTCGTTATTTGTCGTTGCCGCGCGTGCGCCGTTGATTGAAATACGCGCACCCTGCGCGGGTTGACCTTCCGCCGCGTCATGCACCCAAAAAACCGATTCGCCGTCAACCGAAATCGAATAAACCGAAATCGGCGACACCTGAATAAATTTATATACAACGATATCAACGTTTCGTTCCGTCGAGCGAATTTCCGCAACATAATATCCCTCGGACAGCGTTTCCCCGAGCATTAAATAATTAGAATTCTGATACTCGCCCCGAAATACCAACAATTCCGTTTCATATTCCTTTAAAAACGTTCCCGCTTCCGTTCCGGTGAAATTAATAAAATTATTCGCATTGTGCAAATTATAAAGATTTACCGTAAAATTTCGCCCGACAAAATCACGCGAAACATTCAGTGCAATGAAAACTTCGTTCCACGGCAAAAATGTTTCATACGCGTCGCCCGAAATCGAATACAACGGCATGTTAGCCGCTCCCCATCGCGTCGCAAACGAAAACGAATATTCTTCCGCCAAAGCATCGCCCGTAATGCCGGCAATCCCTCGATTAATCGTCACCGTGTACGTCGTATTAAAAATCAGCGCACTCGTCGGCGCGAATATATACGTGTTATCCCTCTGCAAAAAATGCCCCTCAACATGCGGTTGAATCGTAAACGCGTTTTGGAAATCGGCAACCCCGTTCACCAACGCCTGACTAAACGTAACCTCAATGCCGGTATTCTCAGGAATTCCATGCGTTCCGCGCCCGGGTGTCGTCGCCGTTATCCGAAAAACATCCGCCGTCTGAAACGCATACGACGCCGCAGAATATCCAGGCGGCTGATAAACCAAGTTGAATACCTTGTTAGTCTCAAGCTCCTCCGTAAAACTCAGCAAAAACGTATTCTCGCCGCGCTCATCAAGTGTAAATTCCTCTCCGCTGCGCACCGTCAAAAATTCCATCAGATGTTCCGCCGTAAGCGCAACCGTCTCCGACGTAATCATAAACCCCGAATCCTTCGCAACACCAAGCCCCGATGAATCCGTCGCCTCAATAATCAATCCGCCCAACGCCGTCGGCGCAACGAAAGAATCTAAAAACTCTTCCTGAATCGGCATATTTGTTGTCGAATTTCTCGTCGAGCCTATTGTAACACCCGGCATCTCGCCGTTTTCCGCCGACTCCGTGCTTCCATCCCCGCGCCGCGATAAACTAAACACCAACGCCGCCGATATAATCGCAAAAACCAATCCCGCCGCTATACTCGAAAATATTATTATCAATTTCTTGTCATGCTTTGATAATTTTGAAATCATCTTTGACATTATGCATCCCCCAATACAAAGCACTTTTTGCTCTGCAAAATTTTTCTACATTGTACTTTATATATCTTACGCAATTCAATCTAAGTATTTTTACAGCAACTTAATATAATCTTAAAATTTTGCACAAAAAAACCAAGCGCATAACCGCTCGGCTTTTTATTTGAAGAAATTTTTTACTTCGCGTAAAACATTCTCTTGCTGTTCAAATAATCCCGGACACAGTTGAGTGCTTCACCGAATCTTTGCATATGCACAACTTCGCGCTCACGAAGAAAACGAATCGGGTCGGCAACGTCGGGGTCGTCAATTAGGTCAAGAAGATATTCATAGGTAGAGCGGGCTTTTTGTTCCGCCGCCATGTTTTCGTAGAGGTCGGTTATCGGGTCGCCTTTGGATTGAATTCCCGCGGCAGACCACGGAATTCCGCCTGCGGATTCGGGATAGATGCCCAAGCCGTGGTCTATATAGCGTGCGTCCAGTCCGGCTTCTGCCATTTGCTGCGGGGTAGCGTTGTCGGTGAGTTGGTGGCAGATTGTGCCAATCATTTCAAGGTGCGCCAGTTCTT
>JAIRVD010000113.1 GCA_031254075.1 Clostridiales bacterium | reverse complement strand
CCCTCTGCATATTTATCCGTCAAAAAATTCCCCATCGCACTCTGTGTTGCAAGCGATGAATAGTTTTCACTCGCAATTAATTTCAAATAACTGCGCTGGTCAATTAATTCCTGCAAAATACTTTTAGCCACAGTAGGATTCTTCTTCGCCACCAAATCCAAATTCGCAGTAAACGCAATCATCTCATTGCTTAATTCACCCACAGGTTTTGATAATAAATAGTCTTTCAGCATTTCCATTGTTATTCTCCTTATTTTCCGTAATATAATTTTACCCGTCCGTTTTGCTTGCGGGTTGCCGCCATGTCAATGATTCGCTGGTTTGCGGAACCGCGGAATTTTAAATCTAAGTCGCGTTGCTCGTGAATGTAGGGACCGTCGATTAAATAATCCGTTAAATCTAAAAGCGCGTTGATGTCTGCGTCTTCGCGTTTTTTTAAATCGTCGTAAGAACAACCCGTATAAGTTGTAACATCCCAGCCAATCCGCTTTGCTTCAAGCGCGATTTGTGCGCAGTCGCCCGCCTGCATAAAGGGTTCGCCGCCCGAAAGCGTTACGCCTCTTACCATTTTTCGTCCCGGTCCTGCTTTTTTCATCAGCCGCATAACCTCGCGAACGGTGTATTCGCGTCCGCCCGTTTGCGAGTGGCTGTCGGGATTGTGGCATTCCAAACAATTAAGCTCACAGCCCTGCACAAAAATAACAACCCGAATTCCCGGACCGTCTACAAGAGATTCATATGTTATTCCCGCTATTCGCATTTAAGCCCCTCGTCCCCCTGCTCCTTGAATTCACGCGCCAACATATCCATATAAATCTTGTCGATATACTTTCCGTTTTTGAACACCCATTCGCGCCGCCGTCCGGCTTCCTGAAAACCTGCCTTTTTGTAACAGAAAATTGCCGCATTGTTGTCCGCATGAACGGAGAGCATAATATTGTGAAGATTTAATGTATTAAATCCATAATCAAGAACCAATCGGATAGCTTCTGAACCGTACCCCTTACCCCTGTATTTTTCTTCGCCTATAAAGATACCGAGAAAAGCATTACGGCAGAGATGATTAATGTCATGCAGACTTACATGCCCGATTAATACGTCATTATCAAGGAGTATTATGGCAAAACGATACCCTTTTAATTCTCCGAGGATTTTTTTTGCATTTGCCGTTGATACGAGATTTTGATATTCGCCAAAATTATCGGCAACGGTTCTGTCGTTCATCCATTCAGCCCATTTGGTATAAATCTCTGTGTCGTCGGCATCAAACGGCGAGAGATAGAGCTGCTCGCCGGTTATCTTACGGAAATAACGCATGAAAAAACCTCCCGGCACAATTCATATAACCGTTCCCGTATAAATCTTTGTAAACTGCGGAAAATGAATAACGCCGTCTTTATTGCACTTGTCAAACAGTTCGTTTAATTCTTTTACTAATCCATTATATTCATTGGGGTTTTTATTTTCACAGGGGCTGTATGACCTTGATAAATTCATACCGATATATGTTTCACGGTTAATATTTAAATCATTTCTGAAAATTTTTTCTTCATAGTGAAAATCCGAAAAAAAATCCCGTGAACCATAGGGAATATCGGTTACGCCTAAACCTTTTGTGTCGATACAGTATTTTTTTCGTATTTCATAATCTTTTTTAATAATGTCAGATTCATAATCTCTCACATTCCACACAAGTACAACCTTCCCGCCGGTCTTTAAAATCCGGCGGCATTCCTTTTTAAATGCTTCCGGTTCAAACCAATGAAACGCTTGTGCCGCCGTTATAAAATCAATGCTTCCTTCTTGCAAGCCGGTGTTTTCGGCAGGTGCTTTAACAGAATTAAATCCTGTTGCATTACCTAAATCATTTTCGGCAATACGGCGCATATCGTCATTCGGTTCAACGCAATAAACCCGGCTCCCTCTTTCCAATAAAAGACGGCTGAATATCCCTGTTCCCGAGCCGATATCGGCTATAACACTGTTCTCACAAAACCCAATATTTGAATATAAATAATCTATTAGTTCTTTGGGATATGATGACCTGAATTTTTTATAAATATCCGCTTTGCCCGAAAATCTTTCTTCGTTTTTTATCATCTTTTCCCCCGCTTACTTATCGTGTTTTATTCTGTGCGTTTCCTCCGCAAGTTTGCTGTCGTTAAAACGGTCGAGAGTGGAAAGATAACCCGTTATTCGGCGAACGCGGCTGATGTCGCTGCTTCCGCAGGTGGGGCAGGTTTCATTGTTGTGCAAGCCCTGTTTTCCGCAGTCGCGGCAGATATCGAGCGGAAAATTTACCGCGCCGTAACCCATGTCGGCTTCTGCCATTGCGCGGATTATTTTTTCATAAGCTTCGATATTATGCCCGGGCGCGGATGTAAGCTCTACATAGGAAATATGTCCCGCGTTACAGTATTGATGGTATTTTCCTTCAATATCTATTTTTTCCAGCGCGGTGATTTCGCATTCCACGGGAACGTGGAAAGAATTTGTATACCATTTTTTATCGGTGATTCCGGGATGTTTGCCGTATTTTTCCGCGTCAAGGGCAACGAATTTTCCCGAAAGTTGCTCGGCGGGCGTTGCGAGAAGGGAAAAATTGAGATTGTGTTTCTTTGAGGCTTCGTCGCAGATTCGGCGCATGTAACTTACAATAGAAATGCCCTGCGCTTGACTGCCTTGATTTTCGCCG
>JAIRVD010000285.1 GCA_031254075.1 Clostridiales bacterium | reverse complement strand
CAACGATAAAAACCTGATAAACCTGCTTGAATACACAATTAATCGAAATGGTACGGAACTGCATATATGTCCCGGGGCTGTGCCGTTTATTCGCATAAACGGAAAGCTTAAAGAAATAAGCGTTTCTCCGTTTACGACTGCGGAAGCAAAATCCATCACGGATAAAATTATTGACGTTGACCAAAAACACGTATTGCTTAAATCGCGTACAACGAATTTGACATTTTCCATAAACGACGTTGGCAGGTTTAGGGCGTATATATACTCCCAACGAGGCACGTTTGCAACAACGATTCGCGTATTGCCTTTTGGTATACCTGCTTTTGATGATTTGGGATTGCCGGAAATTCTAAAGAGCTTGGTGGAAAAGCAAAAAGGAATTCTAATTGTAACCGGGATGGCGCGTTCGGGAAAGACCACAACTCTTGCGGCATTGGTAGATTTTTTGAACGAAAACGGAAGCCGCCACATTGCCACCATCGAAAACCCCATTGAATACCTGCACCGTCACAAGAAATGCATTGTCAGTCAACAAGAAATTGGAGCGGACACTCCCGATTTTCAGACCGCATTACGTTGGGTGAAGAAAAGCGGTGCGGATGTAATCGTATTAAGTGAGATGCCCCGCGATGCAGACCCTGCGAGCCAAGAACATACGTTACGACGAATTCTTGCTCTTGCCGAAGAAAAACTAATTTTAGCAAGCATCCGTGATATAGGCGAGTATGTCACAAGACTTCATGATACAGACCGAAACAGCTTGTCAAATGTGTTGGAAGGTGTTGTATACCAACATTTGACTGCTGAAGATGGCTGCGAGCCAAAGATAAATTGCGATGTTGTAATTCCGGATGCGCAGATGCGTGAGAATATTCGCACATGCGCAAAGACTTTTTATCAAATTGAGAAAAAGTTGAGCTAGGGGGCAATGGGGAATGATAAAAAAATTTTCGGATGAACAAATTAACCGTGCGCGAAGCGTTACGCTGTTGGACTATATGAGGCAACATAATCCCGGTTGCCTAAAACACATGGGCGGCGGAAGATATGTGCATCAAGACCACGATAGCTTTGTGATTCAAAAAAATAATTCGGACGTCCGTTGGTTTTGGAACACGAAAGAAGTTGGTGGATACTCCGCGCTTGATTATTTATGTAAAATTGAGGGAATGGGCTTTAAAGATGCTATGAGTGCGGTTTTGGACGGCAGCGATGCATTGTCGTTTAACGATATTGCGCCTGTAAGTTCAAAGAGAATTCCGGAAAGAAAGCCTTTTTCGTTACCCAAGGCGGCACAGAATAATCATAGGGCATTTGCATATTTGCTTAGACGCGGCATAAGCGCGGAAACAATTCAAATGTGCATTGACAAAGGTTTGTTGTATCAATCCGTCTCGGGAAATTGTGTATTCGTAGGGCATGATAACGCGCGCACACCAAAATACGCCGCCGAAAGAAGCACCACAGGCGACATAAAAAAAGACGTGTCCGGAAGCGATAAACGGTTCAGCTTTTGTATACCGCCTTCTGCGCCGAGTAAGAGCCTTTATGTTTTTGAAAGCCCGATAGATGCAATGGCACATAGGGATATTACGGAGCAAGAGGGTTATCGCCTATCTCTTGGGGGCGTTGTTTCGGCGGCTTTGGATAGATTTCTTGAAGACCACAAGGATATAAAAACGATTTTACTATGCTTGGACAACGACAAGGCGGGAAATGCTGCCGCGAAAAGAATTTATGATGAATTGAAATCATCGGGACGCAGCTATGAAATAAAATTCGAACCGCCCAAGCAAGGTAAGGATTTTGCAGAGTATTTGCAAATTAAGCAAAAACAAAAGACGGCTGATGTTGAAAACATCTCGACGCAACTGCAAAAAAGAAAAGATGTTGCTCGATAAATTCCGCATAAAATTTACGCGGTTTTTTTATTTTAAGTGAAGCATCACGAAAGGAAGTGTTCCGATGGGTGAAACACAAGATTATCTTGTTCAAAAAGAAATTCAAGCAATTAAATTTGTAATCGAAGATGCTGCACCAAAGGTTTTTAACCTTGTGCAAGGCATGTGTAAATGGCTCTCCGAGCAAATGAAAGACCAAAATTTCGGCAAGAAAGCCATGTCTGATATGGCGCAACACGGCGAAAAACTTATGCAAATTCCTTTGAAGGCGGAAAACATTCGTGATTTCGAAAAAATAGCCGGAAAGCACGGTGTTGATTTTACACTTGTGCAATCAAAAGACCAATGTACCGTAGGATTCCGCGCAAAAGATACGGACAAAATGGCAAGTGCGTTTAAGGAATATGTTTCTTCCGTTGTTTCAAAGGAAAAATCTAAAAAACCATCGTTCGACGATAAATTGAAAACTGCGAAAGAAATCGCCGTGGAAAAGCTAACGGAAGCCGTCAAGGAAAAAATAAAGAACAAGGCGGTTGGTGAAAGATGAACATTTCCGACATTGATATAAAAGCCGTAATACGGCGCAACATTCCCTTTGTAATTACGGGAATAATTGTTTTCGCCGTTGCCGGGCGTTTTGATTTTATTCCCGTACCAAATTGGGTTGCGGGAATAATCGGCGGGATTGCAATGAAACTGGCGGTATACATCAAGGGCAAAAACGCAAAGAATTGGCGTCAAAACGAGGAATACGGTTCAGCTCGCTGGGGTAGGCGTGACGACATTCGTCCATTTATCGACCCCAACCCGAAAAATAATATTATTTTAACCAAAACCGAAAGCCTTACTATGAACAGCCGCCCTAAAGACCCAAAACACGCCCGTAACAAAAACGTGTTGGTGGTCGGCGGTTCGGGTTCGGGCAAAACGCGGTTCTATCTAAAGCCAAACCTTATGCAGTGTGAATCCAAAGATTACCCAATTTCGTTTGTCGTGACCGACCCGAAGGGGACTGTTCTGGAAGAAATGGGCAAATTCCTAAGTGACGGTAAACCAATGATGCAAAAGAAAAGAGATAAAAACGGTAAAGTCATCATGCGAAATAAAGACAAAAAATCCTTCACTGTTTTTGAACGTATAGCCAATTTTTTCGGCAAATCCGTGAAAGAACCTGTCATGGAAGCAGTTCGTGATAAAAAAGGGCAAATTATTTGGGAGCGCGAGCCGTACACCATTAAGGTTCTGAACACAATCGACTTTGACAAAAGTATGACTTACAACCCACTTGCGTACATTCGTTGCGAAGCAGATATATTGCGATTTGTTGATTGCCTCATCGCAAACACAAAAGGCGAGGGCAATAAATCGGGCGAAGATTTTTGGGTGAAGGCGGAAGCACTTCTGTATCAAGCACTCATCGGTTACATCTTCTACGAAGAAGCCGACGAGGACAAGAATATGAATACACTTGTAAAAATGCTTAATTCCATGAGCGTAAGCGAAGACGACGAAAACGCAAAAAATGCGGTTGACTATTTTTTTGACGCGCTTGAAGGAGACGAAGAACTCTGCGAAGAACTTGGCATAACGAAGAACGCGGAGCATTTCGCGCTTATTCAATATAAAGCTTATAAACAGGCTGCGGGAAAAACGGCGAAGTCAATTCTTATTTCATGCAGTGCGCGGCTTGCGCCTTTTGCAATAAAGGAAGTGCGCGATTTATTGGCATATGACCAGTTGGAATTAGATAAGCTTGGTGGTTATCACACCGGGCGAAAGCGTAAAAATCCCGAAACAGGCAAAATCGAAAAGGAAATTAAAAAAGAACGATTTGCCCTGTTCGTAATAATTTCCGACACAAATACCACGTTCAATTTTATTGTAAGTCTGATGTATTCACAGTTGTTTGACTTGCTTTGCGACCGCGCGTACAAAGATTTCGGCGGGCGTTTGCCCGTTCATGTGCGTTGCCTTTTGGACGAATTTCCGAATATCGGTTTAATTCCGAATTTTGAAAAGCTTATTTCGGTTTTCCGCAGCCGTGAAATTTCCGCTTCGGTAATTGTTCAAGCGCAAAGCCAGTTGAAGGCGATTTACAAGGACAACATGGAAACAATCACGGGCAATATGGACACAACACTATTCCTCGGCGGTAAAGAGAAAACCACGTTAAAAGATTTGGAAGAAATTCTCGGCAAGCAAACGGTGACGATGTTCAATACATCCGTAACAAAAGGAAACCAAGAATCCCACGGACAAAATTATCAGCGATTAGCACGCAGCCTTATGAGTACAGATGAAATCGCCGTAATGGACGGCTCGAAATGCATTTTGCAAGTGCGCGGCGTTTACCCGTTTTTATCGCAAAAGTTCGATATAACCGCGCATCATAATTTCAAATATCTTGCAGACAGCGATGAAAATAACACTTTTGACGTTGCAGAATATGTAAAACCCTTCAAGGAATCAATTAAAACCCTGTTTGACGGTATAAATCCGAACGCAATAACGTATACGAAAGTTACCGAAGAAGACATCAAAAAATTCAGTGTTACTAATCAAAAATCTGTAGATACTTTTTACGACCCTGAAGATATAGATATTGTTTAACTTTATTTTACCTTTTTTTATCGCCAAGGGCGTCAACCCTTGGCGATTTTTATTTAGCCGGCCGAGGTTCGCGAACCTTTAATATACATTACGAGTTTTAAGGAGGTTAGGATTTATGAAGCAATACAAAAAACCATCTACGGCATCGAAACTAGCCAAGTCACTTGTGTTGATGCTCACTTTGGTAATTATTACGACAGTACCGGTATATGGAATGGAATTCATAACAGAGGCAATAAATGTGTTGGGGACAATTATTGCCGCCATAGGCGGCGGGCTTGGTTTGTGGGGAATTGTTAATCTTGTCGAAGGCTACGGGAACGATAATCCCGGCTCAAAATCACAGGGAATCAAGCAACTTATGGGGGGCGGAGGTCTGATTATGATATCGCTTTTCGCACCCGGCGCATTAAACGGGCTTTTCGTTTAAGTTTCTAAGTTTTATAAAAACAATCCCCGAAATCCTCGGCCGGAAATCGGGGACGGCTGTATCTTAAATCACAAAGCAAAGGAGTGAAGCCAATGCTACAAGACGCAGTGGCAATATTGGG
>JAIRVD010000023.1 GCA_031254075.1 Clostridiales bacterium | reverse complement strand
CGGTCATAGCCTCCAGCACATGATAGGTCAAATCCACTCCCGCGCGGGGTTTACGGCCAGTCTGCAAGGCCTTGGCCATATCCGCCAGCCCTAATCCCCGGCTGTTTTCGGGGTAGCCGAATGTGAGCGGCATTTCCAAAAATTCGCCCCGTTCGGGCCGGAACAGGCGCACCGGGCCGCCGAAGGTGTTGGGGTCGGGAACGGAGAGGGTTGCGTCGCTTCCGTAGATTTCGATGTACGGAAGGTCTGACGCGCAAACGTCGAAGGAAGTGATTACCGTGCCGATTGCGCCGCATTCGAAGTCGAGAATGCCCGCGATATGTGTCGGCGTTTCAACTTCGACGATTGTGCCGTGCTTTTTTTCGCTTGTGATTGTGCGTGTCGGAAAGCTGATTCCGGCAGAGCCGCAAACGCGTTTTACGCTGCCGAGCATTGTGACAAGCGCGGCGAGGTAATACGGCCCCATGTCGAGCATCGGACCGCCGCCGATTTTATAATAAAATTCCGGGTCGGGATGCCAATGTTCGTGTCCTCGGCACATCAAGAACGCCGTCGCCGCAACCGGGCGTCCGATTACACCGTCATTGATTAACTTTATGCAAGTTTGAATTCCGCCGCCCAAAAAGGTATCGGGCGCACAGCCTATATATAAATTATTTTCATTCGCGAAACGTATAATTTCCGCGCCTTCCTCACGCCAAACGGCAAGCGGCTTTTCGCTGTAAATATGCTTGCCGGCATTTAACGCAGCCATGTTTACTTTGAAGTGGGCGTCGGGTGTGGTCAGGTTTACGATGATTTTAATTTCGGGATTTGCAAGCATTTCTGCGGAAGTACACGCGGCAATGCCGTATTTTTCCGCCGTCGCAGTTGCCTTTTCCGCTGCCTTGTCGGCAAGCGCGACAAGTTCGACATTGTTGAATTTCTTCATAAGATTCTCAATGTAAATTCCGCAGATATTTCCGCAGCCTATTATTCCTGCTTTCATTTTACCGGCTCCTCCTAAAACATTTTTTTGTCGGTTGCAAACTCGTCCAAGGTTAAACCTTGTTCGACTGCAACGCGTTTTCCTTCTGCCGCCCACAACATTCCGCGTTTCATGATTTCTATTGCTTCGGGAATTTCGAACACATTGTTTTGATGCCCGAGCGAATTGTAAAACACGCGCCCGTGTGCCCAGCGTTTTGTCCACACAACGGGCATTTCGACCTGCTTATTGACAGAATGATACCATTTTACCGACGGCGCGGGGAATTGCGTTGTCGCAAGCACCTCGACGGCGGGGTCTATATGCAAATAATAATGCTCGGAACTCACCTCAAAATCGGAAATTCCCGCAACAAGCGGCGAGGTTGAATTTTTTATATTCACCGTGTACTTAACTCCGTCGCCGCCCGGGTGTGAAACCCAATTTCCGCCCGTCATAAACTGCCACAAAACAGAACCACGAAACGCGTCGCACATTCCGCCGTGGCATCCCGCTACTCCGACGCCGCTTGCCACCGCTTCGGAAACACTTTCGCATTGCTCCTTTGAAATTTCGCCCATTGTCCACACGGGAATAATTAAATCCAGTGCTTTCAATTTTTCCATGTCTAAAAAACTGTCCAATGTGTCGGATATTTCCGCCTCGAAATTTTCCGCACGCAAAATCGCCGCGAACCGTTCCGCCACCAAAACAGGCTCATGCCCGTCCCAGCCGCCTTGCACGATTAATGCTTTTTTCATAGACCTACACCTCCGCTTAATGCGTTTCCTATGCTTCCGCGAATTATTAAATTCGCTTTTACATCAAAAGGCGTTTCGGAATTGTTGATTATCACGAATTTATCGCCGCGATAATAATTTACAAGCCCGACCGCAGGATAAACCGTCAGCGATGTTCCGCCGACAATAAGCGCGTCGGCTTGCAAGATATGACGCGCCGCGTCTTCCAATATATCGTGGTCAAGCGATTCGCCGTATAGAACGACGTCGGGCTTTATCATTCCGCCGCAATCACATTTCGGAATTTCCGCTCCGATGATTGCTTCGATGCCGAAAAATGTTTTGCAGCTCATACAATAATTTCTGTGAATTGAACCATGCACTTCCAAAACATTTTTACTGCCCGCCGCTTGGTGAAGCCCGTCTATGTTTTGTGTAATTACCGCGGTGAGTTTTCCGTCGGCTTCCAGCTTCGCAAGTGCAAGGTGCGCTTTGTTCGGCTGCGGATTCGCTTTTGCGTTTACTATTTTATCCTTGTAAAACTTAAAAAATTCCGCCGTTTTATTTTTGAAAAACCCATGCGATAAAATTTCCTCGGGCGGATATTTATATTTTTGATTATACAATCCGTCCACACTGCGGAAATCCGGAATTCCGCTCTCCGTAGAAACCCCCGCACCGCCGAAAAATACGATTCTTTTGCTTGATGCAATCATTTCTTTTAATAAAGCTGTTTCGCTTTCCATAATCGACACCCCCTCGTTTTTGTTTTTGGTAAGTATATCATAACATAACGTGAATCCGTGTTAAATTTCCCTGCCGTATTTGCATTAACACATCAATATTGTTATATTGCGTGCTCGAAAGCGCGGAAGGGTTTAAGGCTTCGGATATGTGTTTTGATTTTATTTGCTCGACATTCTTCCTTAAACGCAACTCAGACGTTTTTTTATTACTTTCGTATTTGTCTTTAAATATTAAATTTTGGGGAGATGAAAAAAAATGTCTGATGAAGTTTTATTAAAACTCGCAAGGAAACGTGCTAAGGCAAAGGTTGGATTCAGGGCACATGCCACTTCTTTTGTTGCGGTGAATGTCTTTTTAGTCTTAGTGTATCTTGTAAGCGGAGCGGGTTATTTTTGGCCGATATGGTCTTTGCTTGGATGGGGGCTTGGACTTCTAATGCACGGAATTACCGTACACACATCTTTATTCAGCAACAACTACGAAGATGAAGTTCAAGCGGAATATCAAAAGCTAAAGAATAAATCTTTCGACGCGCATTACGATTCATACGAAGCAGAAAAAGACCCTCGCGCTAATTAAACAAAATTTCATGAGGTGAAAAGTGAAATCCGATGATACGAAAAAAATTGCTCATGACTTGGGCGCAGACCTTTGCGGAATTGCGTCCGCAGACCGCTTCGGCGAAGCCCCCGAAGGCTTTCATCCGTGCGATGTTTTGCCAAGCTGTTCATTGCCGTTCCGACCGGAACAATAAACCACACAAAACTTGACCCGAAAACAGGGCGTTACCGAGGCACGGTTTCCGCAAAACACTGCGCCGTTGCCGCGGGTCTCGGACGAATCGGCAGAAATACCCTTCTCACCACTCCCGAATACGGAAATATGATTTGGCTCACGACCGTTCTTTCCGAAGCCGAATTCGAACCCGACAACATACTGACGGGAACCCCTTGTCAGCCCGATTGCTCTGTATGTAAAGACAATTGCCCCGTCAACGCCTTGGGCAACCCCGAAATGAACCAAAACGCTTGCTTCGCATACGCCTTCCACACAGAACCGGGCGAAGAATTTACACTCAAATGCCATAAATGCCGAACCCTTTGCCCAAACTGCCTCGGAAAAGCGAATTCAATGATGTAATTAGAATGCCTGATGTATTAAATAAAAAGGATTATGACAAGGCATTCGCGCTTGAATTCATCGTGTACCCCTTTGTTTTGTCAGTATAATCGAAAACAGAGGTCAGATTCAGCCCTCCCGCACAAACGGCAGTTTAACCGTAACCGTCGTTCCGTTGCCGTATTCGCCGGCAATTGTGATGCCGTAACCGC
>JAIRVD010000284.1 GCA_031254075.1 Clostridiales bacterium | reverse complement strand
TTGTTAAGGAAGTGATGTAACGTCTGGCGAAAAAGGCGAAAAAAGAAGAACCGGCATCTTACGGCGGACAAGCGGTAATGGAAGGCGTTATGATGCGCGGTAAGAAGGCGTATGCGATGGCGGTGCGGCGTGCCGACGGCGAAATTGTGGTAATCGAAAAGCCGCTTTCGACATTGACGCAGCGTTATCCTATTTTAAAATGGCCGCTTATTCGCGGATTTACCGCGTTGTGCAGCTCAATGGCGTTGGGATTTACCGCGCTTTCGCAGTCGGCGGATATTGCGTTCGAAGGCATCGAAGAGGAAGAAAAACCTTCGCGCTTCGAAAAATTTCTCGCGGACAAGCTCGGCGATAAATTGAATGATGTTTTAAAATGGTTCGCCATAATTTTTGCAATAATTATCGCGCTCGGGCTTTTTATGCTGCTTCCTGCTGTAATTGGTTCGCTTATTCCGGTTTCGCTTGCGGTTACGGGCGTTGTTGAGGGCTTTGTACGCATAATTATTTTTGTGGCTTATGTGTTTATCGTTTCGCGCTCTAAGGATATTCAACGAGTGTTTCAGTATCACGGCGCGGAACATAAGGCAATCAACTGCCACGAAAGCAATCTGCCGCTTACAACGGAAAACGTAAACGCGTCAAATCGCCTGCACAAACGCTGCGGAACAAGTTTTATGCTTGTTGTAATGGTTATCACTATGGTTTTATTTATGATTGTGCAAATAGAAGGCATTTTGCTTCGTTTTGCGTCGCGAATAATTCTTTTGCCGCTGATTGCGGGAATTTCATATGAAATTTCGGTGAAATGGGCGGGGCGTCGCGATAATTTTCTTGTACGCGCGATAATTTTCCCGGGAATGCTTATGCAAAAAATGACCACCGCGGAACCGGATGAAAAGCAAATCGAAGTAGCGGTAACCGCGCTTGAAAAAGTTTTAGAGCAGGAAAAACAAGAAGCCGCATGACGATTGGCGAAGCTTTGCGTCACGGCATTGAAACCGTAGGACGGCGCGATGCGGGGCTTTTGCTTTCTTTTGTAACGGGAACAAATGAATTATTTCTTCAAACCGAAAAAGAAATAAACCCCGAAAAATATTTTTCTTATATAAAACGATTGCAAGCAGGCGAGCCGCTTCAATATATTATAGGGCAGTGGGAATTTATGGGGTTGACGTTTATCACCGACAAACGTGCGTTAATACCGCGCCCCGAAACGGAATTGCTTGTTGAAAAGGTTTTGGAATTTTTAAAAAACAAAAAAAACGCTCACGTGTCGGATGTATGTACCGGAAGTGGATGCATCGCCATTTCAATCGCGCGTTTGGCTGAATGCGAAACGGAAATCGTTGCCGTTGATATTTCCGACGACGCGTTATCGCTTGCAAAAGAAAACGCAAAAAAATTAAACGCTGCCAATTTAATTTTTATCAAATCGTGTTTGTTTGAAAATATTTGTGGAAAATTCGATGTAATTGTTTCAAACCCGCCATATGTTTTGAGTGAAGAAATTCCGAAACTTTTGCCGAACGTTCGCGATTACGAACCACGGCTTGCGCTTGACGGCGGCGCGGACGGATTGGATTTTTACCGCAGAATTATTCCTCAAAGCAAAAAACATTTAAAACCGGGCGGCGCATTATTTTTGGAAATCGGTCCCGTTTCGGTGATTAATTTAATGAAAGAGGCGGGATTTAAAAATATAGTTTTAACGCGAGACTACGCGGGAATCGAACGAATTGTAAAAGGAGAAAAGCATGTTTGACAGATTGCACGAGCTTGAAAAGAAATTCGCGGATTTATCGGAAGCGATTAGCGACCCGGCGGTTATTGCCGACACAAATCGTTTTCGCGGTTTAATGAAGGAACACAGCGACCTTACGCCGATAATGGATTCATATCGCGAATACAAACGTCTGAGTGCGCAAGTTGATGACGCAAAATATCTTTTGAACGAAGAATCCGACGAGGAGCTGCGGCAACTTGCGAAAGATGAAATAAAAGAAGGCGCGGAGGCATTGGAGCAAATCAGCGAGCAATTAAAAATTTTACTGCTTCCGAAAGACCCGAACGACGAAAAAAACGTAATCGTAGAAATTCGCGGCGGTGCGGGCGGCGATGAAGCCGCGTTATTCGCGGGAACGCTTTATCGGATGTATTGTCATTATGCAGAGCGACGCCGTTGGAAATCAGAAATAATGAGTTCGAACGAAAACGGTTTAAAGGGTTTCAAAGAAGTTGTTTTCATGATTCAAGGCAAGGGCGCGTATTCGCGTTTAAAATATGAGAGCGGAGTTCATCGTGTTCAGCGTGTGCCGGAAACGGAATCCGGCGGACGCATTCATACTTCCACCGTGACGGTTGCGGTTCTTCCGGAGGCGGAAGATGTTGACGTTAACTTAAACATGGCGGATGTCCGCGTGGATATTTACCGTTCGTCGGGCAATGGCGGACAGAGCGTTAACACAACAGATTCCGCGGTTCGTGTGACGCATGTTCCGTCCGGCATTGTTGTTGCAATGCAGGAAGAAAAATCGCAGTTGAAAAATAAAGAAAAAGCATTAAAAATTTTGCGCGCAAGGCTCTACGATATGGAACTCGAACGCCAACACGCCGAACTCAGCGCGGAACGACGTTCGCAAGTAGGGCGCGGCGACCGCAGCGAAAAAATTCGCACATACAATTATCCGCAGAGCCGCGTAACCGACCATCGCGTTTCGTTAACGCTTCATCGTCTCGATTCCGTACTTAACGGCGACCTCGACGAAATTCTTGACACCTGTATCACGCACGACCAAGCAAAAAAATTATCTGTCGAAAATTAATAAAAATTATTTTCTGCAAGCATAAAAAAAGACGCAACCCTTGCGTTTTTTTTTATGTTTAAGTATATTAATGCAGTAACAAACCGAAAGGAAAGGAGCGCGACATGTCCGATGATAAAAACAACTCGCTTACAAACGATGATTATGATGATTACAATTATGACAGCTATGACGACGATGGTTTTGACAATTATAAATATGATGATGATTTTGATGATTACAGCCTGACCAACGATGACGAAATGCCTCTGACATCCGAAAGTCCGAAGCAGGAGACAAAGGAATTCGAAAGACCGCTTGAGCGTATTGAAACAAAGGAAACCCGAGCGGGTTCACGCAGAGAGACGATAAAACGCGTGGCGGAAGACCGGCTAAACGGAACTTTGCGCAAACCGGGAGTAGCGCCTCCGGATACACGTATTTCGGCGATTCGCGAAACGCGGCGCGATTATTCCGGCTCGGGTAAGAGACGTACTTCCGGCGGAAGACGCCAAAGCGTCACCTCAAGCCGCCGTTCGCCGCAAGGTCGTGCCGCAAATAAATCGAAATTCGCGGCTGTTTATATAGTTTTATTAATGATTGCCGTTGGTGTTTGTATTACAGTTTTAATGATTCTGCTTCCGAGTTTCAGTCAAGCTTGGGCAGATTTCAGTTGGGGAAGTTCGGGCGTTACAGAAACACCGGAGCCTTCCTCGCCGTCAATAAGGGTAGAA
>JAIRVD010000349.1 GCA_031254075.1 Clostridiales bacterium | reverse complement strand
TCCGATTGTAAAAGGTAATTTTTTGAATTTTGAATCAATTAACGGCGGCTTGATTCGGGTCGAGGCAGACTCGGCAAGTATGCTTATTCTTCCGCGAAGCGAGGGGTCTTGATGAAGATGAAAAAGTCAAAGTCGTCGCTTTTTTTAATGGAGCAAATTGTTGTAATTACCGTGTTTGCAATTTGCGCGGCGGTTTGTGTGAAAATATTATCGCTTTCGTTTATTATGACCGATGATGCAGTTGTTACGCGAAACGCGTTGCTTGCCGCCGAAAACGCCGCGGAAAGTTTTAAGGCGTTTTCGGGCGATTTGGAACGGGTGGTTTTGGACGAAGATGATAGATTTGATTTATCCGTTGCAGTCAGAGACCCCGAGGCGGACGTGATTGTTGCGGATATTACTGTCTCCGTTTCGGGTGAAGAAATTCTGACGCTTACCGCCGCCGCAAGGAGAAATCCATGAGGGGCGGAATCGGGACGGCATCGGTGGTGTTGGTATTTACGGTGCTGTGTCTTTCGATATTTACGGTGACAGCGTTGGTTCCGGCAATGCTCGACAGGCGGATGATTGAGGCGGAGGTTGAGTTTGTTACGTCGTATTATTCCGCCGACACGCTTGCGGAGCAAATTTTTTCCGAGATAATTTCTTTCGGATTTGCGGCGGAAACTCCGGAAAATGTTATGGGTGTTGAAATAAATTCTTACTGGGATTGGGATTTGTTTGCGGAGGTTGTTTATTTTACAATTCCGATAACGGAAACGCAGTTGCTTTACACGTCATTCGGAATTTTTGAGGATTCGCACAAAATTTTCGCGTGGCAGATGGTTAACGCAAGCGAATGGGAAGCCGACGGCCGATTAAATGTATGGCAGGGAAATGATTTTTTCAGCAGTTATTAGGAGGCGCACATGATAATAGGAAAATGGCTTAAAATGGCGGCGGAATCGAATGCTTCGGATATTTTTATCGGGGCGGGACGGCGCGTGTCGTTAAAAATTAACGGAATAATCGTGGCGAAGGGCGGCGAACCAATCAGCGCGCCCGAGGCAGGCGATATGGTTAAGGAATTATTTTTGCTTGCCAATCGCTCTATGGATGATTTTTTGAGAAAAGGCGACGATGATTTTCCGATTACGCTTTCGGGCATCGCGCGTTTTCGGGTTTCGGCGTACAATCAGCGCGGTACGCACGCGGCGGTTATTCGCGTTGTGCTGTTCGAGTTGCCCGATTATAAGGAATTGAATATTCACGAAGACGTTATGAAAATCGCGCAGGAGAAAAACGGGCTTGTGCTTGTAACGGGGCCTGCGGGCAGCGGAAAGTCAACGACATTGGCTTGCATCATAGACGCAATAAATAAAACACGGAACTGCCACATAATCACGCTGGAAGACCCAATCGAATATCTGCACCGCGACCGCATGAGCCTTGTAAGCCAGCGCGAAATTTCAACGGATACGGAATCATATCTTGCCGCGCTTCGTGCCGCGTTGCGACAAGCTCCCGACATTGTTCTTCTGGGCGAAATGCGTGACCATGAAACAATTAAAACCGCAATGACTGCCGCCGAAACGGGGCATTTGATTATTTCGACTCTGCACACCGTCGGCGCGGTTAACACCATAGACCGAATAGTCGATGTCTTTCCTCCGCAGCAACAGCAGCAGGTTCGCGTGCAACTTTCCATGCTTTTACGCTCCGTTGTTTCGCAGCAGTTGCTGATTACAAAATCAGGCGGAATCACTCCCGCGTTCGAAATAATGAATGTTAATTCGGCGATTCGAAATCTTATCCGCGAATCAAAAACACATCAAATTGATAACGCAATCCAAACTTCCGCAGGCGCGGGCATGATTAGCATGGATAATTTCATTTTGAACTTATTCCAAAACGGCGAAATTTCATATGAAACAGCAATCGGACAAGCCGCGAATCCCGAGCAGATGGTAAGATTTTTAGAACGAATAAAATAATTGCGCGATTTGTGTGAATAAAAAGCAAATCAAAAATCCCGCAATCGTCGGTACTGCAAAAGAAACCAGTGTCCATTTCAGGCTTCCGGTTTCTTTTTTTATTGTAAGTATCGTCGTCGAGCATGGCCAATGCATCAGTGTGAACAGCATTACGTTGGTCGCGGTAAGCCATGTCCAGCCGTTTTCGATAAGAATTTCGCGCAGCACGGATAAATCTTCTGTTCGTGTAATGCCCGACTGCGCCGTGTATGACATTATAATTATCGGAAAAACAATTTCATTCGCGGGCAAACCGAGAATAAACGCAAGCAAAATAACTCCGTCCATGCCGATTAATTGGGCTAATGGATTCAAAAATTCCGCGCAATGTGTAAGCAAAGTTGTGTCGCCGACACTTACATTCGCCATCAGCCAAATCACAAGCCCCGCCGGAACCGCCGCAATAATCGCACGTCCCAATACAAACAGCGTTCTGTCAAAAACAGAACGCACGATTACCTGCATAAACTGCGGCTTTCTGTATGGCGGAAGCTCAAGCGTAAACGACGACGGAACACCCTTGAGAATCGTCGCCGACAATATCTTCGAAACGAAGAATGTCATTGCAATTCCGAAAACAATAACAAATGTTAACAGCACGGCAGAAAAAAATGAACTCGCAAAACTCCCGACGAAAAACATGGTTATTATTGAAATGAAAATCGGAAAACGTCCGTTGCACGGGACGAAATTATTAGTGATTGTTGCAATCAGCCGTTCGCGCGGCGAGTCGATTATCCTGCAACCGATAACGCCTGCGGCGTTGCAGCCGAAGCCCATCATTGTGGTGAGGGCTTGTTTTCCGCACGCGCTACACTTTTTGTAGAGTTTATCCAGATTAAATGCAACACGCGGCAGATATCCG
>JAIRVD010000348.1 GCA_031254075.1 Clostridiales bacterium | reverse complement strand
CTACAAATTCCAACGAGCTTTCAAGCAGTGATTTGTTTAAGTCGTTTACTTCTTTCAGCTTGTTTACGGATTCTCTTAACGCGGTACCCGCTTCGCGAATCTTTTCCTGTTCTGCGGGCTGTTCTTTCAAAATTTCTATTACATCCGCAAGCGATATGTCGTCTTTTTTATTTCCGGTAACCTCCGCAATGTCGTTTACAAGCGAAATGCGTTGCTTTTCCAAACGATTGTTTTGCGAAATTACCATGTTTTTCAGCTTTACCAAATTTTGCAATGATTCTATGTCATTTTTTACTATCGCGTCTTTCTCTTCCAATGAAAGCCCGTAAAGTTCGTTGTGACGTTCTGTTTGGTTCTTCAGCACGTCCACAAGCTGGTCTATCATTCCTGCCACACAACCGCCTTCTTCCAATACAAAGACTCCTTCGAGTTCATCCGAAAGAGCCTTATTATAACATCCTTGTATTTGTAATTTTCATTAACCCACGAAAATACGTGCGGCTACTTCGTGCGCCGAAACATGATATGTGCCGGCATCAAGCATTTCTTGTATTCGGTTTACTATATTTTCACGAATATCCGGCACTCCCGCCACGGCGTTGCGCGCTGTTTGATAATCCCCGGCTTGGGCCGATAAGGACACTTTGTCTGCTTCGCCGCGCGTTTTTTCCACGCGCTCCGGTTTCGTGACATTCTTACCCGCCTGCGCGCTGTAAACGTTGTATATATTAGAAATTCGCATGTCCATTTCAATGGCCCCTTTCTCAATTTTATTTTGTTCTAAACTCATTATCGGCAGTTTTTTGCGTTTTGCTTAGACTTTGTGATTATTTTTTACCGAGATTGCAAAAGTCATACATGAAACATGTGCCGCACCATTATTTATCAGCAATTTTGCACACTCATTTAAGCTCGAACCCGTCGTAAATATATCATCCGTGATTATGTAATTTTTTCCTGCAACGCTCTCACCCGCGCGAATTTCAAATATATCCCTCACGTTTTCAACCCGTTGAGAAAAATGAAGCCCCGCCTGCGGAGGGGTATCCACTGTACGAATCACCGTATGCGAAATAGGAATGCCAAGTTTTTCCGAAAGCGGCTTCGTTAAAATTTCCGCCTGATTAAATCCTCTCTCTCGTTGCTTTTTCGGATGCAACGGTATCGGAAGAAAGAAAGTATTTTCCGTATTTTCAATTTTTTCGATTTGCCGCGCCCAAATCATTCCAAACCCCAACGCAATTCGTTTTTTATTTCGGAATTTCATATCGCGAATCATGTCGCGAATTAATTCGTCGTATGTAAATGCCGCGCGATTATTTTCGAAAAAAAATATTTTGCCGTAACACGACGCGCAAATTTTTTCCGATTGCATTGGCGAACCGCATTTTTTGCAAAACGGCATTCCAATCGGCTCAAGAAGATTATTGCACGCAACGCAAATAAACCGCTCATTTTCATTAAGCGGCAACAATGTTCGGCAAGAAATGCACGCCGGCGGATAGAGCCAATCAATAAAATTTTTCATGCTTTCATTTCGTGCATGTCTTTGAGGCGGCGTGCCAACGCGGTATATCGGCTCGTTACGCGGTTATTGTCAATCATGCGGTGCATTGTATCGGGGATGCCGACAAGGACGGCGAGTTCGCGCGCGCGGGTTACGGCGGTGTAGAGCAGGTTTCGCGTGAGCAGCATCGGCGGGCCGTTGAACACGGGTATTATTACAACGCGGTATTCGCTGCCCTGCGACTTGTGAACGGTAACGGCGTAAGCGAGTTCGAGTTCGTCGAGTTGTGTGAAGGTGTAGGTAACGCGGCGCGCGTCGTCGAACAGAACGCAGAGGTCGTCATCGTCGATGGAGAAAATTATTCCCATATCGCCGTTGAAAACGCCCTCGCCGAAGTCTGTACGATAGCCATTTTCGTTGAAGGATTCCCAAGTTGCGTCGTAATTATTTCGAATTTGCATGACTTTATCGCCCTCGCGAAATGTAACGGAACCGTATTCGCGTTCGCGTTTTTTCGACGACGGCGGGTTTAGCTTCGCTTGAAGAACACTGTTTAAATAAACAACACCGAGCGAAGATTTTCGCATTGGCGTAAGAATTTGAATATCGGCAAGCGAATCGAAATTTTTATACGCGGGCAGGCGCGTGATAATTAAATTTAAAATTGTTTGCGTGATTTCTTCGGGCGAATTTTTTTGAATGAAGAAAAAATCTTTTTCTTTGTCGTTAAGCGCGGGATATTCGCCCTTGTTGATTCGGTGGGCGTTGGTGATGATTGCGCTTTCGGCGGCTTGGCGGAAAATTTCCGTTAAACGCGCAACGGGCAGACAGCCGGAATTTATTATATCTTTCAAAACATTCCCCGCGCCGACAGACGGCAACTGGTCAACATCGCCGACGAGAATCAGCCGCGTTCCGTCCGCTACGGCTTCAAGCAGGCTTTTCATCAGTAAAATATCAATCATTGAAGATTCATCTACAATTAATACGTCCGTTTCCAGCGGATTTTCTTCGTTCCTTTTGAAAGTCTGACGGCGCGAATCTTCAGATACAAACGCAACTTCCAACAGCCGATGAATCGTTTTCGCTTCGCGGCCGGTGGCTTCGGATATTCGTTTTGCGGCGCGTCCGGTTGGCGCGGCCAGCGTGATTTCGAGGTCTTTTTGCTCCAGCAGTCCGATGATTGTGTTTATTACCGTTGTTTTTCCCGTTCCGGGGCCGCCTGTTAAAATTAAAATTCCCTGCGTAATTGCGGCGGAAACGGCAGTGCGTTGTCCTTCGGATAAAATTATTTCGCTGTTTAATCCGTTGAGCATCACTTCTAAATCGGGAGTATTGCGGGTCATACCCGTAATGGCGTGAGCCTCATGCGCGGCGTTTAAAGCCGTTAATTTTCGCGCGACTTTTAGTTCCGCATAGTACAGAGCGTTTACGAAAACCAGCGGCTCGGGCTCGCCGTCGATTTTTTCGCGGATGATTTGGCGTTCCATCTGCATTCGTGTGAGTTCGTTTTCGACGATTTCGCGTTCGCAGAATAAAAGCTCTGCCGCTTCGCGCGTTAACGCGGATGTCGGCATGTATGTATGCCCTTCGTTTGTGGCTTCCCACAGGCAGAATCGAACACCGGCGGAAATTCTTTCCGGCGCGTCGCGTGAAACGCCGATGCGGTGAGCGATTGCGTCGGCTGTTTTAAAACCAATTCCGTCGATGTCGTCGGCTAATCGGTACGGATTCAATTTAACCAACTCAACGGTTTCGTCTTTGTATTGTTTGTAAATTTTCATTGCGGTGCCGGGCGTGATTCCATAGTCCTGCAAAAATAACATTGCGCGTCGTTGCTCGTGCTGTGCGTGGAAGCTTTCCGACATTTGTAACGCTTTTTTTAAACTGATTCCTTTTATGCGCGATAATTTTTCGGGATGATTTTCGATTACTTCAAATGTGTTTTCGCCGAAACGCGCGACGATTAGTTTTGCCGTTTTCGCGCCGATGCCCTTGATTACACCCGACGCCAAATATTTTTCTATTCCCGCAAGTGTTGACGGCTGAATACGTTCCGATTTCGCAACGGAAAACTGCCGCCCGTATTTTGGATTTTCCACCCACGAACCGGAAATTTTTATGTTTTCGCCCTCAAGCGGATTCGAAAGAAACGCGATGCATGTAATTTCTTCCTCATCCGAATCCGCCGCACGCAAAGAAAAAACGGTGTAACCGTTTTCGTCGTTGTGAAATATAATATTTTCAATTGAACCTTCAAGAAAAATTTTTTCCATAAATTTATTTTAGCACGACTTTGACTAATAATCACTTGTGGTTTATAATTTTTTTTGTCGAAATGGGGGTGCCGCGATGTACCGTTCGAAGCGTGCCGACAGAAAGTATCTGCTCGATAAACTGAAAATCGCCGCCATTTTTTTTATGCTTGTTTTGGTTGGCGGTGTTGTTGCGCTTGGGCAAAATTGGACTTCGGGCGAAATAATTCCTACATATGTAAACGAATCCGGCGCAAGCCTTTTGGAAAACGCGGAATTCGTAGACCTTGCGCAAGATTCTTATGAAGTCGCGCATGGATACGATATTTTATTTGATTTGGACGGTTTCACCGACGCGCCGATGGTTTCGGGCGTTTCGGAAACGATAACGGACGGCACCGAACGTATTGATTTTTTCGCAAACAGAATTCCGCTCGGCGATTTTGACCGACCGCCGATGATTGCGCTGACATTCGACGACGGACCGAGTAGTCTTACATCCGACTTGCTCGACATTCTCGACGAACACGGCGGACAGGTTACGTTTTGCTTAATCGGCGACCTTATCGAAAACGGCGCGGCAACGGTTGTCCGCGCGTTTAATTCCGGACACGAAATAATCGGGCATTCATGGGACCACCAAGATTTCGGACGCCTTAACGCCGAACAAATCACCGAACAAATTGAAAGAACAAGCGCGTTAATCGAAGCCGTCACGGGCGAACCGTCTCCGCCGCTTTATCGCGTACCCTACGGCCGCATGAACGATAATATTTTCGACGTCTCATCGGAACTCGGCTACGGAATCCTGCACTGGTCAATCGACCCGCGCGATTGGCGCGTTCGCGACGAAAATTACGTTTACAATTACGTAACCGAACACGCCGTTGACGGCGCAATCATCGTTCTCCACGACATCCACCCCACAACAATAGAGGCAATGAAACGCGTCATCCCCGAACTAATCGAACAAGGCTACGAACTTGTCTCCGCCACCGAAATCATCTATCACGTCTACGGCACACTCGAACCGGGTTTTGAACATAGAGGGCTCAGGAGATAAGTATGCAAACTATGACGACAAACGAGAGATACCGTCACTGCGTACACTCCGGTTCCTGATATCAGAGTTGATTATTGGTTCCTTTTCCTCAATTAATTGCTTCACGGGTTGCTCAAATCATTGTTATCCTTAGCTTGCACTGCACTTGTAATGCGCGCAGCGGTGCTTGAAATGTAATGGTTCGGACAATCCCAAGCATTCATGGTATGAGAATTCCCAGCGTTCGCGCTG
>JAIRVD010000256.1 GCA_031254075.1 Clostridiales bacterium | reverse complement strand
GCCGAAATCGAAAAACTCGAAAACGTACTGAAATTAATAACCTACAACATAGACAAAGGCAGTCAGTTGGAAAATCTGCTTTCGCGAACATTTAACACCGTGGAGGACATTATTTCATTGGAAGCCATGACAAATGCACAGTTAAAACAAATTATACAAAAAATTATAATCACGCATGACGGAAACTGCGACATTTATCTCCGTTTGTTCGGTGACATTGGTCTGGACGAAACCTTTCTAATTGCCCACCCCAAAACATAAAGATGTCACAGAGCGATTATCGAAAATCAACCCCAATCTTGCGGGGGAAGCGCGCAGGGTGTTGGAAATCAACAAATCCGAGCGTCATATTCGCGGCGGAATGGCAACAAAGGAAAAATATTTGCATCAGCATATTCAAAAGTTGTGATATGTATGAAAACCTTGGGGAAGAATCCCCGAGGTTTTTTTATACGCCATAAAAAGCATTTTCGATGTGATTGATGATGATGCGGTTGTTTTTTTCAAGCACCTCAATTACATCAAAGCGGAAATCTTGGTTTTGTGATTTGCTTGCGGCGATGAAGTGCAGGGCAGTGCTGATGATTTTTTGCTGTTTTGCGTTGTTTACGGATTCGCTTGGGAAGCCGAAGGCTGTTCCGGTGCGGAACTTTACTTCGATGAAGACTATGTATGTGCCGGTGCGGGCGATTAAGTCGATTTCGCCGGTTCGCAGTCGGTAGTTTTTATGCAAAATTTCATAGCCGTTTTCGCGCAGATAAGCCTCGGCTGTGGCTTGTCCGCGCTGTCCGGCTTCGTATTTATTCAAAGAAGACATAGCAATTTCTCCTTACAATTTAATGAAGGGTCGCGCATTACGGCATCGAGAAGTTTTTCCAATGCATCGCCCATAATTTTGCCGCGCGGAATGCCCGCGTCGGCAAGGTCGTCGCCGTTTACGGCAAGACAGCGAAGCGTGAAGCATTCGCTTTTTGCAAAAATGTCTCGGGCTTCCTCACTAATCTGTGCAATCAATTCGCGCGGTTCGCCGCCTAAAATTTTTAAATCCAATAATTTTTCAAATTCATTATGAGAAAAAACACGTAAAAGTTTTTTTATTTCATAACGGTCATGCGAAATCGGAACGGCAAGATATTTTACGAACAACGAAACGACTTTCTGCGTCTTATTGTCGAATTTCAAATTAAGCAAAATTTTTTCGCAATCCATATGTGAAAAAAACAACGCAAGACGCATATGTTCATCCTGCGGGCAGAGCGCGAGCTGCGAAACTACAGAACGCAAATCGCCGCAATAATCACGTTCGCGCAAAGCAAAATACATAAGCCCTGTCGATTCTAAAAGCTCCAACGCATCAGGGTACGCGCCGCAAAGAAGCTTTGTCAATTCTTCACGAATGCGTTCCGCTGAAATATTTGAAAGATTCTCTTTTAATTTCGCAATCGCACCCAGCGTATCCGAATCAACCGAAAACCCAAGTTCTGCCGCAAAGCGGATTGCCCTGAGCATACGAAGCGCATCTTCGGAAAAACGGATTTCCGAATCGCCAACACATTTTATAACACCGCGTTCAATATGACCGCACCCGCCGAACGGGTCAACAAATCCCTTTGACGGATTAAACGCAATCGCGTTAATCGTAAAATCGCGGCGACTTAAATCTTCTTCGATTTTATTCGCAAAAGTTACCGACGAAGGGCGGCGGTTGTCAAGATATTCGCCGTCGATGCGGTACGTCGTGACTTCGTAGCGTTCCTTTTGCAGCAAAACCGTAATCGTCCCGTGCTTAATTCCCGTGTCAAAAGTGCGCGAAAATAAAGCCTTCACTTCCGAAGGAACCGCCGAAGTTGTTATATCCCAATCTTTAGGGGCTGCCCCGCGAACAATATCGCGAACACAGCCCCCGACAATAAAAGCCTCATGACCGACCGATTCTAAAACAGAAATGATTAATTCCACGTTTTGGGGAATCGCGAACATTAAATCACGTCCTTATACCATTGTGTATGACATGTGCAATCCCCTCATATTTTTTTACGGAACATAACCCGTACCTCCGCAGGTGCGGCAGGTTATTATTTTGTCGGCGTTGCAGGTTGTGCAAAACCAAATATCGGCACCGTCCTGAACTTGAAACGGGATGCCGGCACTCGGCGGCATTGTACCGCGTCCCCCGCCGATTCCGTTGCATGAATGACAGATTACTTCGCCCGTTGTGTGGCATGTGCCGCACGGAAACATCGGTACCGGCTCGGGTGTCGGCGTTGGCGCGGGAGTACGGCGCGGGGCGGGTGAGGTCTGCGCGGGATGCTCTGTCTGCTCCGTAGCAACCGGCTCGGGTGCAGGCGTTGACTCGGTTTCCGATTCGCCGAACAACCGCGATAAAATTCCGCCTCGCTCGGAAGGCTCATGTTCGTGTGCGGCAGACGCGGCATTACCGGATTCTCCGCCTTCCGCCGACGGAATTTCGCCGGGCTCGGTCTTTTTTTCGTTTTCACCGTTTTGAATGTTACCGCTTATTACACTTTCCCGCGAGTTTGCAACGGCATCTATTGCGTTGCGCCTAAACCGCAACACACTCCAGCCCGCAAACACAAACGCGCCTATTATTAAAATTCCCAAAACGCCGAAAACCAAAAAAGCAACCACTGCGGGCACGGTGTCATTAACG
This sequence comes from Clostridiales bacterium, assembly GCA_031254075.1. Taxonomy (GTDB): domain Bacteria; phylum Bacillota; class Clostridia; order Lachnospirales; family WQUN01; genus WQVC01. The sequence continues at coordinate 899 of JAIRVD010000256.1, read as the reverse complement.
ACTTTCTCCGGTTTCTCCTCGGGCACTTCGGATATATCGAGATTGTTATCTTCGTCCAAAGAAAAGCACCTCCTTCGCGCTTATATTATCCCTTTAGAAGAATCGGGTCAATAAATTCCTTTTCTTTTTTTCGAAACTCTATATAATAAATTGAAGGAAATTTCGTCGGAAGGCGGCGCAAAATGTTAAAAATAAAAGTTCCGGCAACTACGGCGAATATGGGCGCGGGTTTCGACTGCTTGGGAATGGCGTTAAATCTGTACAACGAAATCACGGTTGAAGAATCGGAAAAATTTTCAATTGAAATAAAATCGAAATCGAAAGACGTTTTGCACACGACGAAGGATAATCTAATTTATAAAGTCATCACGCATTTTTATGACGAAATAGGAAAAAAAGTCCCCGAGCTTAAAATTACGCAGAACGACAGCATTCCGATTACGCGCGGTCTCGGAAGCAGTTCCGCGTGTATTGTTGCGGGGCTTTTTGCCGCAAACGAACTCACCGGCAATACGTTTTCGAAGGACGAGCTTGCGCAAATGGCTTGCCAAATCGAAGGCCATCCTGATAATGTCGCGCCTGCGGTTTACGGCGGAATAATCATCGCCGTTCTCGAAGGCGAAGAACAAAAATTGCACCACGTTAAAATAATTCCGTCGGACGCGCTTTCATTCGTGACTTTTATTCCGAATTTCCAACTGTCCACCGCAAAGGCGCGGCGGATTCTTCCGAAAGCCTACACAAGGGCGGACGCGATTTTTAATATTTCGCGTGCGTCCCTTTTTGTTGCCTCGATGATGAGCGAAAACTGGGAAAATTTGAAAATCGCGGTTGACGACAGGGTTCATCAGCCGTTCAGGGGAATTTTCGTCCAGAATATGGAAAAAATCTTTGATGAC
>JAIRVD010000205.1 GCA_031254075.1 Clostridiales bacterium | reverse complement strand
CCATTTTCGGACGCTTGTCGGGGTCTCTGTCTCCGCCGCAGCCGAAAATCGTAATTACGCGTTTCGCGGTTAATTCCCTAACCGCTTCAATTATATTTACGAGCCCGTCGGGCGAATGCGCGTAATCAACAAAGACGTTTAAGCCGCGCGCATTCGGCACAGACTGAATACGCCCCGGTACTCCCGAAAGCCCTTCGTTAAACGCCGCTTTAATTTCTTCTATGCCCAAACCCAACGCCTTCGCCGCGCCAATCGCCGCAAGCGAATTATAAATATTAAACCGCCCTTTGTTGGTCAGTTCGAAACGCTTTTCATTCAAATCGAATAATGTTTTTTCGAGATATTTTATATGTATTGCTTTTAAATCAGCGTCGGCATCTAGTCCATACGTGTAAAACGGTTTGCCAGCAAGAGCATGAAGCATCGTTTCAGACGCTTCATCATCCGCGTTAACAACCGCAAATTTGCTTTGCGCAAAAAGCTTCGCTTTTGCAAGCTTATATTCTTCCATCGTTCCGTGAAAATCCAAATGGTCCTGCGTAAAATTCGTGAAAACGCCGACATCAAAACAAAGCCCTTCCATCTTGAAAAGGGCGAGCGAATGCGACGAAACTTCCATCACAACATCGGTTATGCCAAGCGAAACCATTTCCGCGAAAATTTTATGCAGCTCGGGCGGGTCGGGCGTAGTGGACGTCGAAAACGGAATATCCATTTTCGCACCGTTCGCAGCGATTCCGACCGTGCCGATTATTCCGGTTTTTCTTCCGCATTTGCGCAGAATTTCTTCTATAAAATATGTCGTCGTTGTCTTGCCGTTCGTTCCGGTAACGCCGATAAGCCTAAGCTTATCCGCGGGATTCCCGTAAAAATTTGCCGAAACCGCCGCCATTGCTTTCCGCGTGTTTTCCACGCGAATTACGCCAAGCCCGTCGGGGTATTCTCCCGATTCCTCTACAAGAACCGCCGCCGCTCCCGCTTCCGCCGCTTGACCGGCAAATTTATGCCCGTCAAATTTTTCGCCGCGTAAACAAATAAACAACGCACCCGGCTCAACGTGCCGCGAATCATACGCAATCTGCGTAATTTCCGCGTCATGCCCGCGAACCGCCGTGTGCAAAATGCCTTTAAGTAAACAGTCAAGCTTCAATCCGCTCAACTCCAATATAGTTTGTCTATTTATTCCAACTTATATATTATATTAAACCCAACGCGCCATTATGCACATCAAGTCAAATATACATTAACGAAGATTGTCACGCAAATAATTTTAAAATTTTTCTAACCAAAACTGCCTTCCGCTGTTTATATAAGTAAGGGCATAAATTTTTCGGACGGAGGTGAGATTTTGGAAAAGGGAGAAATAAACGAATTAATCGCAAATGCGGCAAAAACGATATTTTCGTTCTGCCGCGCGCGAACTGATTCGAAGGAAGAAGCCGAGGATTTATCACAGGATATTATTTTCAAGCTATTAAAAACGGAAGGGAGTTTTGTCAGCGAAAAAAAGTTTTACGCATTTATGTGGGTTGTGGCAGGCAATGTTTATAAGGATTGGTATAAAAAGCGCAAAAAAGTAAACGAGAGAGGGCTTGACGATGAAATTTGCGACAAAAGCATTCTGCCGGAAGAATTACTCGAAAAAGAATCGGTTCTAAAACTTTTGCATCGCGAACTCGGCTTGTTAACCGAGCAGTACAGAAATGTAATAATCCAATATTATTTCAACGGCTTAAAGGTTTCCGAAATTTCGAAATCGCTGAAAATTTCCGAAAGCATGGTAAAATTTTTGCTCTTCAAATCGCGGAAAATTTTGAAGGAGGGCATCAGCATGGAACGAACAAAAGGAGATTTAAGTTTTAATCCGAGGCGGATGGATTTGGCACTTTGGGGTAATACGAAAGATAAATCTCAATCCTATTGGGATTTATGCGGCGGCAATTTAATGGCGCAGAATATTTTACTCGCCTGTTACAACGACCGCTGCACCGCCGAAGAAATAAGCATTCAAATCGGAGTCGCTGTTCCGTATCTTGAAAAGGATTTGCAAAAACTTTGCGGCAAAAATATTTTGATTCAAAAAGGCGGCAAATACGAAACGAATATCGTAATCTTCACAAAAGATTTCTTGGAAGAAGCAGATGAAAAAACGCTTCCGATTAAACGCGGCATTGCGCAGCTTATTGAAAAATTCCTGAACCAACGTTTTGACGAAATAAAATCCATCGGTTTTCATACGGGCGTTGAAGACGACGGCTTATTAAAATGGCATGTCGCAGGAATGCTTTTATGGGAAGCCGTTTTGGAAAAATATGAAAAAGGAATCAACCCGGTTTTTCCGACAAAATATCCGGGAATCGAAGCCTTTGTTTGGGGTGTGGAAGAATATCAAAGCCGTTACGGAAGCAGCGGAAATGTAGGCGATACATCCAATGCACACGGCGATTTCATACGCATTTTGAAAATTGACACAGTCGGCGGAATGGACTGCGGATATATTAAAAATAATAAACACCGGGTTAACATCGCACTTGACATTGCGCGAGGCAAAACAACCGGTTTCAGCGAAAACGACATGAGCGAAGCCGCCGAATTTATCAAACACGGAATCGCCAAAAAAACGGGTGAAAAACTAACCTTGAAAATCCCCGTTTTCACAAACAATCAATACTCAGAATTTTTATCACTCACAGACAACGCAACAAACGCAATAGCAGAAAAAGCGCGGGAATTAGTCAGCGTAACAACAGAAATACTAATTCAGCACACCCCCGTTTCCATGAAAAAAGACGCCGAAAGCATGATTTGGCTGAAAGGCTTCGACGCCGTCTTCGAACCCGCCGCAATTATGCTGGAAAGCAAAATTCTGCAAAAAATTCCAAACCCCGTTTACCCCACTTCATATGTAATTCTAGCCGAATAAGAACCAAAAAACGCTTGCACGTATTAAACCGGTGCAAGCGTTTTTTATTTTGTCCGAATTATAAGCTTTTTATCGTTTCGAGGGGAAGCCCCGTGTCTTCGGCGATTTCTTCAAACGGTCTGCCGCGCAGAAGCAATTTTTTTGCCACCAGCTTCAGCCTTTCATTTTCACGTTCTTTCAACAAGCCTTTCTCTTCCGCAACTTCTAAAATAACATCCGGCATTTCCCTCTCGGT
>JAIRVD010000202.1 GCA_031254075.1 Clostridiales bacterium | reverse complement strand
CAAATCGGATACGCTATGTATGAATTATTTCAAGCACACCCGGAACTTTCGCGCATGAAAGGATTAGGTTTTTTTCATGCGTTGGAAGATATAATCCGGCATGGCGAACCCGAAAAATCCGAACTCGCCAAAGCGGTGATGTTCCTGTCATTGCAACGCAAGGAAATTGTATATCTGGCGGAACACAGAATTTCCGGCGTAATTTGTCTTGCGAAAGCAATCGGGATAAAATCGCGCATAATAATTTTCGGCGAAAGAATTTCCACCGCAAAAGATATTTACTGTCAATTATCGCAAATTTTCCCGAACGAGGTTGGCATTTATCATTCTAAAATTCCCAAATACATGGGGACGCATACGTTAAGGCAGTTCAAAGACAGCGATATTCGAATTCTTGTAACTTGCCGCACCTTGGATGAAGGACTAAACGTAAGCGAAACCGACATCGGCATAGTCGTTTCATCAACGGGAAGCAGACGTCAGCGGGTACAACGCCTCGGGCGCGTTCTGCGAAAAAAGAAAAACGCCGCGAAGGCGAAATTTTTTTATCTATTCATCGAAGACACGGTTGAGGAAGAAGAATTGCTCAAGGAAATGACAAGCCCAAAAATGCAAAAGCATGTTAAACGCATTGATTTACGTTTCGACCCGATTGAAAATAGATTCACCAACGACCATCACGAAAAATGGTTAGAAATCGCGCTTGAAGATAAAAAATCCCACACCACCGAAGAACTCACCGAGCTAAAACGAAACGCATACAAAGGTCTTCTGAGCGAAGACTGGCTTACGACCGAAAACGATTGCCTAGAAAAAATAAAAAACTCCGCAAACATCGCGGAGCGAAACTATTTTATTGCAATGCTGTTATTAATACGTGCAAGAAGCTGATAAAACCTGCAAAAATGTACCCATTTCGGTTTTTAAACATAGAGAGGATTGTTGATAATAATTGCATGTTGCGGTACATTAAGGGAAAGGAAGGGTAGGGGGAGCAGAAGTGAAAAAGCGGGGTTCGATTGGCAAGAAAATATTATTGATAATGGTATTGATAACGATATCGAATGCGGCGATTGTGGGGGCATTTAGTTATACGATACATCGTCGTGATACGATTGAGATTAATGCGGGGAAGGCGTTGAATATTGCAGAAGCGGTGGCGGCGTCGATTGACGGGGGGCGGATGCGTGAGATTTTGGCGAGCGGGGAGGCGGACGAGTATTGGTATGAGCGGAAGGTGTATATAGATGAGGTTATGGCGCGCACGGGCGTGATGTTTTTGTATTTGTTGGATACAAATCACGAGGGCGGAGAAGTTACATATTTTATGGAGGGTATGACTGCGGATTCGGATTTGCATGAGCTTGGACTCGGGAGTCGGGAATCTGAGGCTGTACATGCTGATGAGTTGTTTGAAACATTGAGAACGGGAATTTCGTCGGCAACGGGAATCTACCGTGCGGGCGATTATGGAACAGTGGTGTCGGGATTTGCGGCGATTTTCGATGCGGACGGGGTTGTTGCGGGAGTTGTCGGGGTTGATAAAAATATTGACGATGTGATGGTGTCGTCGCGGTATTTCGGAATGGTAATTTTGATATGTGTTGCAGGTTTCAGCGTGTTATTTTGCTTAATATGCAATTGGCTTATTCATTATGGGGTGGGGAAGCCGATTGAGGCGCTTACTAATTTCGAGCAGATATTGAATGGGTTGGACACGATGATTTACGTAACCGACACCGACACCGATAAGATTTTGTTTATAAATAATAATATGAAACAGCATTTCGGTCTCGGGGGTGAAAGCATCGGGAAGCGATGCTACGAGGTTTTGCAGGAAGGAATTTCGGAAAGATGTGAATTTTGTCCGTGTCACAAGCTTGACGTCGAGCCGGATATAACGGTCATATGGGAAGAACACAGTACCGCGACGGGACGGTATTATCGAAATTCCGACAGATATATAAGCTGGCTTGACGGAAGAAAGGTTCATATGCAACATTCGATTGATGTTACGGATATGAAGAAGGCCGTTAATGCATTGGACAAACAGTTTGAGCAAAAATCAATTATGTCGGATATTTCGCAAAGCTTCTTATATAATAGCGAGAACATTGACGCGTTGGTTGCGGAGAGCTTGTGTTCGGTCGGCGAAAGCATGGGGATTTCGCAATTACGATTATTTTTGCCCGATGAAACAGGACGGGTTTTTTCCTGCGTAAACGAATGGATTGACCCCCAGTCGGGATTAACGTCTTTTGTCGGCGAATCGGTTGAGCTTACCGATGAGTTGGCTGTTCTGTTAAGCGAAAAAAATGAAAGCGGCATGACATATATTTCTTCCGACGACTCAGAAGCGCGTGCGGTTATGATGCCTTATAATATGCCTGTTCCGCATTATTTAATAACATTTATTTTTCTGGGAGAAAAGCTTTACGCGTCATTGGAATATTCGCGCGTCAGCGGCGGAGAGTGGTCGCAAGAAGAAATGGATGCGGCTGCGATGTTCTCGAATAATATGGCGGGAGCATTTCATAAACGCGAGGCAGAGCGCCAGTTGATTGCCGCAAAAGAATTAGCGGAAAAAAATGACCGTTCCAAGAGTGATTTCCTTGCGAAGATGAGCCACGAAATCCGCACGCCGATGAACGCCGTTATCGGAATTTCCGAAATTGAATTAAACCGCGAGAATAATACGCAGCAAACAAATGACGCGTTCGGCAGAATTTACAACTCGAGTTATAATTTGCTCGGAATCGTTAACGATATTTTGGATTTTTCAAAAATTGAGGCGGGCAATTTCGAATTTATTCCGGTGAGATATGAAACCGCGAGCTTGATAAGTGATACCGTTCAGCAGAATACACTGCGCGTAAAAAACAAGAAAATTGGATTTGAACTGCGTGTTTCCGAAAACCTTCCCGCATACATGTACGGGGATGAGCTTCGCATTAGGCAGATAATAAATAATTTGCTGTCCAACGCGTTGAAATACACCGAAAAGGGACGCGTAGTTCTGGAATTTTTCAGCATTGATTCGAATCCCGAGGCGCAGGACTGTTTGTTTGTTATAAAAGTGAGCGACACCGGACGCGGCATGACAGAAGAGCAGGTTTCAAAAATATTTGACGAATATATGCGTTTTAATACGGAATTCAACCGTACAACAGAGGGCATCGGGCTCGGTATGAGCATTACTAAAAATTTAATCGTTATGATGAACGGAACGATTAAAGTCGAAAGCGAACCCGGCGTTGGCTCGGTCTTTACCGTAAAGCTTCCGCAGGAAATTTCGGAGCCCGGTTTTATCGGAAAGGAAACGGCCGAAAATTTGCGTAACTTCCGTGTGACAGGCGATGATAAGACGAAGGTTCGCATCGAGCGCGACTACATGCCTTATGGCAGCGTTCTTGTCGTCGATGATATGGAAGACAATCTCTTTGTTGCGCACGGACTTCTTTCGCTTTACGGTTTGAAAATTGATACCGCTTCAAGCGGCTTTGAGGCATTGGAAAAAATGCAAAACGGCGCGGAATATGATATAATTTTCATGGACCACATGATGCCGAAAATGG
>JAIRVD010000328.1 GCA_031254075.1 Clostridiales bacterium | reverse complement strand
TAAACTATACTTCAAAAAAAATATCATGTACAGGGGCTACAGCGAAATGACACGGATTCAAACTATGTACGTGTTATTTTGTGCGCCTCAAGGTTAAAAATATATCAAAAACCATGTGCGAAATTTCGATTCGCTCCTCGGGCAAAAAGCCGCTGTTTTCCTGACATTTTTCCGCTTCGTTGATGAAATGACCACTCTGAATTCTTTAACACGAAAAAACACGATAAGCGCAAAATTCCTTTCCGTTTTGTGATAAAATTACATAAATAGGAGGTGATTTTGATTTGTTTGAATTAAAAAACGTAAATTTTAAAAATATCGTACAATATCCTTCTTTTAAAATTCCCTCGGCATTAACAACTTTTATTTGCGGGGAAAGCGGCAAGGGTAAAAGCACGCTTTTAAAATTATTGAACGGTGTGATTTCTCCGACAAGCGGCGAAATTTTTTATTTGGGCAAATCGCTCGAAGAATACGACCCGATATTGTTGCGGCGCGAGGTTTTGCTTGTGAGCCAATCGGTTTTTTTGTTTGATATGTCTGTAAAAGAAAATTTTAACGAGTTCTATTCATATAGAAATGCAGATGTGCTCGACGAGGATAAAATAAGGCGTTTTCTTGAAATATGTGCAATCAATCTTCCGCTTGACAGCAAATGCCATGTGTTATCGGGCGGCGAACGGCAAAGAGTATTTATCGCGATAAACCTTTCATTTATGCCCAATGTGCTGATGATGGATGAACCCACAAGCGCGCTTGACGATAAAAACGCCTATGTTCTTATAGAAAACGTAAAAGCGTATTGCAAACAAAACGGCATAACACTGTTGGTAGTTTCACATGATGCGGCAATCGCCGAAAAATTTGCGGACAATAAAATTATTTTATAGGAGCGATACCTTTGAACGAAATCATATCATTAAACATCGCGCAGTTTTCAATAATTTATCTGCTGCTTTTAATTGTGTTGTATGTAATGAAGAAATATAAAATCAATCAAACCAAGTTGCTTCTTATCGCAAGTATTCGAATGACAGTGCAACTTGTTTTGGCGGGTTTAATTTTAACTTATATTTTCGAAAACCCGCACCCCGCTTTTACGGTTGCTTACATTATTATAATGACCGGTTTTGCGATTTACATGACTCTGCAACGGAACAAGTCAATTAATAAAAAATTCAAATTAATAGTGGGCGCGTCGCTTGCCGCGTCGGGAATAAGCATTCTGTGTTTTTTTATAATTGTAATCGTTGGCGTAAGTATTTTTAATCCGCAGTACACAATTCCGATAAGCGGTATGATTATCGGCAACGCACTTACCGGTGTAAGCCTCGGCGTAAAAACTTTTAACGAGAATATCCATTCACAAAGAATAAAAATTGACTCGTTAATCAACATGGGTGTTACTCCCCCGAAAATTCTTACACCGTTCGCAAGCCAAGCAATTGAAACCGCGCTTTTGCCGACGCTTAACAGCATGGTCGGCATGGGCATTATTTCATTGCCGGGTATGATGACGGGACAAATTCTTTCCGGCACACTGCCCATGACCGCCATTTTTTATCAAATAGCCATAATAATTGCAATTTGCGCAGTTACCTGCCTGGCTGTTTTTTGTTCGTTATTTTTTGGATACCGCACGCTTTATAATAAACGTTGCCAAATGGAACCGTTATGAAAATCATTGCTTGCCGTTTAGCGACATAATTGATTATGATAATGATTACCGCAAAGGAGGTCACGCCATGTCAAACATTCTGCTCATAGACGACAATGCGGAAATTCAAACCGCCAACAGGGACTATCTGACCAAGCAGGGCTTCTGCGTTACTTGCGCAGACACAGGCATCAAGGCGCTCGCCTACATAAATGAAAACAGATACGACTGCATCGTGCTGGATATACTCCTGCCTGATTTGGACGGATATTCAATTTGCAAAGCCGCCCGCACCGTGACGAACACTCCAATATTATTTCTGTCTTGCCTTGAAGAAACCGACGACAAAATAAAAGGTCTGGCTTCCGGCGGCGACGACTACATGACAAAACCGTACAGCCTAAAGGAACTCACGGCGCGTATAAACGCCATGCTGCGCAGGGGCAACAGCCATGATATACCGCGCGGAGATTTCTACATCGACCATGACAACAAAATCATCCACTCTATGGGCAAAAATGTACTCTTGTCGGAGCGGGAGTTTAATCTGTTCATACTGTTTTATGAGAATCCCGGCAGAGTGTTTTCAAAAAAGGAAATATTAAACAAAATATGGTACGGCAACGCCGAGATTGGGGTAGTGGCTGTGATGGTTTTGAAACTGCGGCGCAAAATCGAGTTTGCCGAGAGCGTGATTGGGAGTATCGAAAACACATACGGCACGGGCTATCGGCTGACATTGCCGGAAAAGGAGGGGGCAATGTGGGAAAAATATCTTCGTTAATCCCGTCAATAGTTATGTTCATCATCCTCGCGGGGTTGTTTGTCTTTATGTGCTTTCCGCAAAACCAGAGCCGAGTTACGGCACGGGACGGTGTGTTGGATTTGCACGGTATAAAGGATAATGTCCCGCTGCACGGCGAATGGGAATTTATATATGGCGAACTGCTGATGCCTGCCGATTTTGCGGATAGGCACGCGGAAAAGATAATTGTCCCCTCATCGTGGGATGAGTACGGCTATCCGCTCAACGGCTGTGCCACTTACCGTCTAACCGTGCTGACAGACAGGCAAGAACCGCATATGTTGTTTTTGCCGCGTGTATCTTCCGCGTATATATTATGGGTAAACGATGAACTTGTCAGAAGCGCCGGGACAGTGTCAGACGACCCTGCCGTGAGCCGTATGAATTTTGAAAACGCGATATTACCGGTTGCCGCTGAAAACGGCGTTATTGAACTGGTTTTTCAAGTTTCAAACCATCAGGAAGTGGCCGGCGGGCTTACGGGCAGCTTACTGCTTGGCGGCATCGAAACCATTCAATCATGGTTTGTACGGACGCGAGTGTTCTCAGCCGTCGCACTCGGCTGTATTCTGATGACGGCGTTTTATCATTTGACATTATATATTTACCGTCGCCGTGAAAAAGCGTATCTCATATTTGCATTATTGTGTGCCGTTTGTTTTGCTCGGTTTCTTTTGGAAACGAACGGTTTGATTTATTATTTTCCCCAAGTACCGTTCAATATGACGGCGCTTACGGTTTCAAAAGCCTTGTTCTTTGTCCACAGCATTTTAATCCTTACCTTTTCGCTTTATATATTTAGTCACGGGTTTTTACGCAAACATAAAGCAGTGCTTTTTGCATTTTTTGTGCTGATGTTTTTGACCGGCACGTTTATACCGTCAAACATCGAATGGTATTATCTTTTTATGTCCGTAATTTCCATCCCTTTCTCGGTGTTTGTTGCCGTAATGATTGCAAGGTCGCCGGTGCTTCGTGAAAATGGAACCATGCGTCTGTATTTCGCGGCGTTTCTCGCGTACATTATCGTCGGGCCAGTAACGAAATTATTTTTGGACAATACCCTGTATATGACCGGGCTTATCACCAATATGTTTATGATAATGGCGCAGAGCATGGTGCTGTCGCGCAGATACACCGACGCTTTCCGCTTCGTGGAAGAAACCAACGAAAATCTTGAAAAAATCGTGGACGAGCGCACCCACAGCTTGCAAGCAGCCAATGAAGCCATGCAAATCACCAACAACGCTATGAAAGAGCTTGTGTCAAACATATCTCACGACCTTAAAACGCCGCTGTCGGTGATGAGCGTCAATCTCGAATCGCTGTCATCCCTTGCCGTGACGCAAAGCGACGCCGACTATCAGCGCCATGTTCGGGCGGCGTATCAAAAGAATCTCGATTTGCAGAGGCTCATTGGAAACTTGTTTGAAGTCAGCCGCATCGAAACGGGACGGAATCTGTACGCGCCGAAATGGGAATCCCTGCTTCGCCTGCTTGCCCAAGTGAATGAAAAATATAACGATTACTTAGAGGATCATGGGCTAACCCTTGAAATAGATGCCCCGCACAATATGGAAGTTTCAACCGACCCGCAGAAAATATGGAGTGTGTTTGACAATATCATATATAACGCGGTTCGTCATACCGAACCCGGCGGAAGCATCACCGTTAATTCTCAACTGTCAACTGAAAATTCTCAACTCTCCATTCGCATCACCGACACAGGCAGCGGTATCGGGTCTGAGCATCTTCCCCGTATCTTTGAGCGTTTTTACAAAGGTTCGCAGGCGCGAAACGCGAACGAAGGTGAGAGCGGCTTGGGACTGTATATTGTGAAAAGCATCATGGACGGCTGCGGCGGGGGTGCGGAAATCGAAAGCGAACCCGCAGGTGACGGTCGCCGTGGAAAGGGAACCTCGGTCATACTTACATTCCCGGTCAGGGAAGCGGAAAATAATTGTTGAAAATCGACTTTCCCTATGCTACGATAGAGGCACGAATACGTTTGCGAACGGAAAAATCCCGTTCGCATTCGGCATTTTAAGAGGAATTATTAAGCGCGGACGAAATAATTCAAATCGGAGGTGGGAACATTGCGTATGCGATGTAAAACCATACACGCAGTAAAAACGTGTATTTACAGGGGGTTTAACCATAAGAAGCGGGCAAGTTTTGACTGACATCAAAACTTGCCCGCTTCTTGCGTTTTGTAAATTATTACGTCCGGTTTTAATTATCAGTCAATTATTAAACGCGGATGAAATTATGTTTGAACACGGAGGGATAAGTTAATGCGGAAAATGTTTACATTTAAAAAACTGTCTTGGAAACTTGTGTTTATTATTGTGGCGTTTACCAACGCGGTAGCAGGGGTTGTGGCAATCTATATGCAAACGCGCTTAATAAACGAAATCGGCGCATATACACGGCTTAACCTA
>JAIRVD010000322.1 GCA_031254075.1 Clostridiales bacterium | reverse complement strand
AATCACGCCGTCAATAATTGCAACCGCAATATTCCCTGCACCAATGAAACCCAGCTTTTTCATTTTTTCTTACCCCTCTCAACTTTTAATTCACCTTTGTTAAATATTAATTTACATGCGCCGCCGTTTTTCAATTCGCCGAAGAGGACTTCTTCTACGAGAAGTTTTTTTACATTGTTTTCTACAAGGCGTATGATTTCTCGTGCGCCGTATGTTTCGGAAAGGCCTTTTGACGCGATATGTTCGAGGGCGTTTTTCGCGACGATGAAGGTGATGTTTTTCGCGGCAAGTTTTACGGCGAGTTTGTCTAATGATTTTTGTGCGATGCGTGACGCCATTTCTTTGTCAACGGGCTTGAATCGCACTACCGCGTCTAAGCGGTTTCGGAATTCGGGGCTGAAAATTTTTTCTACGGCTTTTTCCGCGGCGGCGGAATCGAGTTCTCCGCCGAAGCCGATTGTTTGGCGAGTCATTTCGCGCGCGCCCGCGTTGGATGTCATGATGATTATTACATTTCTAAAATCGGCTTTTTTGCCGGTGTTATCGGTCAGCGAGCCGTAATCCATTACTTGCAGCATAACATTTAAAATATCCATATGCGCCTTTTCGATTTCATCCAAAAGAAGAACGCAATGCGGATTTTTTCGGATTGCGTCGGTGAGAAGTCCGCCTTCTTCGTAGCCGACATAACCGGGCGGCGAACCGATTAAACGCGCGACGGCATGTTTTTCTTGGTATTCGCTCATGTCGAAGCGTGAGAGTTTGATTCCCAAAAGCTCGGCGAGCTGTTTTGCGACTTCTGTTTTTCCGACGCCTGTTGGGCCGACGAAAAGCAAATTAGCGACGGGGCGGTCGGGTTCGTTCAAGCCCGCGCGCGCGGAATGAATCGCGTGCGTGATTATGCGAACGGCCTCTTCCTGCCCGTAAACGCGATTGCATAAATCATCGTACAAGCTTTTAAGCGCGACGGTTTCGTTTGCGGCGACGCTTTTTTCCGGAACCTTCGCCGCGCGCGCAACCACTCTTTCAACGGCGGCTTCGGTGACCTCGTATAACGAATCCGGTGCGTTCAAACGCGTAAACACGCCCGCTTCATCCATTGTGTCAATTGCCTTGTCGGGCATAAATCTGTCATTCATATGTTTATTGCTTAACGCAACGATTTGTTCCAATATTTCATCGGAGTATTTTACTCCGTGAAATTTTTCGTAATGCGAACGAAGCCCCTGCAAAATTTTTATGCATTCTTCTTCGGACGGCTCGGTGATGTCAATTCGGGCAAAACGACGCGCAAGCGCACGGTCTTTTTCGAAATGTTTTTTGTATTCTTCAAACGTTGTCGAGCCGATAAAACGAATTTCGCCGCTTGAAAGATACGGTTTTATTATGCTCGTTGCGTCCATGCTTCCGCCCGAAACCGCGCCTGTTCCGACGACGGTGTGAATCTCGTCGATATATAAAATCGGTTTTTCCAATTGCGAAACGGCTTCAAGCAGTTTAACGAGCCTTTCCTCGAAATCGCCGCGATAACGCGTTCCGGCGACAAGCGCGCCCATGTCAACACGAAAAATTCTTACATTTTTCAATTGCGCCGGAACCTTCCCGGACGCAACGCGTTGCGCAAGCCCTTCGACGACTGCGGTTTTTCCGACGCCGGGGTCGCCGACATGAACGGGATTATTTTTTAATCTGCGGCACAAAACATGCGTCGTTCGTTCCAAAATATCTTCGCGACCGACTAACGGGTCGAGTTTTTTTTCTTTCGCGGCTTCGACCAAGTCTACGGTGTATTTTAACAGATAAGGGTCAGTTTCATCCGACGGTCTTGTTTTTGTTTCGATAAATTCGTTTTCTAAATAAACTTTTTTATTTACGCCGTTTTTGGCAAGAATATATTGTGCATACGATTCGCGCAGCGTCAATATTGCAATTAAAAACTCGCGAAGCGTAAGCTGACTCTTGCCCGCGTTCAACGCGTTTACGCCCGCGAGATTTACCATTTGGTTAAACGCGTAGCTTTCCATCGGCGATTCGTTTGCCTTTCCGTGAAACTGCTCCACGAAAAAACGATTTAAATCTTCTATTATATTCTGAATATTTCCGCCGCCGGTTGCGATTAAATTTTTTCCGTCGTCAAACATCAGCGAAGAGTATAAGAAATGCTCGGGCATTAAATATTCGTGCCCGTGCAATCGCGCTTCGTTTACCGCAACGACGTAAACCTGACTCGTTAAATTGTCGAGCTTCATTCGAATGCCTCCCGAATCGAAAGTTTTAACGGAAATCCTCTTTCCGCCGCAAGCAAATCCGTCTGTGTTTTTTTCGTAATTGCAATATCATAAACATAAACGCCGGCAACTCCGTGTCCAAGCTCATGCACTTCAAGCATCAACGCGGCGGCAGACGGCGGCGTTTTATGAAAAATCCGAATCAAAACTTCCGTTACGAAATCCATCGTGGAAACCTCGTCGTTGTGAATTATCACTTCGTACATGCTCGGCGGGCGCAACTTAACATCATGTTCAAGAAGGTCTTGCGAGAAAACATTCATAGACTACTCCTATTATGCAAATTCTAATTTGTTTGATTTTACTACATCACATCTGATACAATCAAGAAAAGATGTTATTTTCTTAGAAAAAGAGGAATTTTCGTGTCTGAAGATTATTTGAAATATATTAAAGCGTTGCACTCTTTGTTTGAAAATGATTTTATGGAAGCATACAGAAACGCTAATAATAAAAAGCGGAGAAGGATTTTGCCGTATTTGCAAGCGATTCATCGGCGTTGGTATTACGCGACGCTCGTGGAACACACGCCGTTTTCACCCGCGAATTTATCGGAGTGCATTGCGGATTATTTTAAAGAGGGAACCGACAAATATTCCGTAGCCGTTTTGCGTACGCCCGTGAAGGTTACGGGCGTGGATATGAAGACAATTTCCTATTCAATTGAAAATCATCCTGCAATCGCGGATTTGAATATTATTATAAATTATTGCACGCCGCACATAGACTTATACGAAAGCGGATGCTTTACCGACGAGCAGGCACTTGAAGCCGCAGAAATGCTTTCGATGAACGACCCGCATTACGCGTCGTTTTTGCTTGAGCTTGCAATATGGATGAAAATGCTTTCGAAATTGCCGTCGCTCTATGTACAAAGAATGCAGCCATCGAAAAAATGTGCCGAAATTCTTGCGCAAGCGGACGAAGAACTTCTTCACGATATTATTAATGCCGTCGTTCAGATGACGGCATTTGGTTTGCAGAATTCGATTCCGATGCCCGAGCATATTTTTACGGAATCATTCGTTCGCTCGCTGTTGACTTCTCCGCTTGAAACCGATGAAATTTTCGCTCGTGTGTTTGAAGTCTTGGGCTATGATATTGAAGATTTGCTTGATTTAGAAAGTTTCCCCGTACCCGACGGCCTGTCATTGGAAGATTTGGACTTTGACATGGAGCTGCTTTCGGGTACTTTTGTTATGGGCATTGTGTTGGACAGATTCTTTTTTACACCGTTCGGGCATTTTTTGCGAATCATTCGTCCGATGTACGCGTTGCCGTTTGCGTTCGGCGACGAAGTCACCGATTATATTAATGTTTGCGAAGACCCGGAAGAAGCATTTGTTGCGTTTTTCGCGCCGTGCAGCAGCTACACGCTCACCGACCTTGGGCTGAAGCTTTTAGACATCGCTCCGAACGAAGAAAATTATTTCAATGCCTCCGATTTAAATTTCGAAAGCATGAAAAACACAATCTTCGCCGACGAACGCACACTCGTTACCTTCGTGAAAATGGCACAGTATTTTTCGCCGTTTGCAATGGGCGGATTTCCATCACAGATTTACACATTCCGTATACGCCTCGAAAGCGACCACTCCATTTGGATGCATCTGCATGTCCCCGATAATTTCACCCTCGAAAATTTATATGAAGAAGTTGCTCATTATTTCAACTTGAAAAATAACGGCGAG
>JAIRVD010000315.1 GCA_031254075.1 Clostridiales bacterium | reverse complement strand
TTGATAAGAAAACCGACGTAAGAATCAGCGCGCAAAGCAAAATGCTTTGCCATTCCTGCGCAAAATGCGCGAGGGTTTGCCCGATGCAGTTGCATCCGTATTTGGAATTCGACGGCAATAATCAATTCGGCTCGGACACATGCATAAAATGCAAAACCTGCATGAAAAATTGCCCCGCCGACATTTTATCGTTGCACAGCGAACAATCCGCGATAAACTCAACCCAACGCATCGAAAAGGCACACAGGCTCACCAAGCCCGAACATTCGGCAGTCATCGAAAAACTCAATATGTTCGATGAAAGCATTTTGGAAATCACGTTTAAAATAAACAGCGAAACCGTCGAATTCATTCCCGGTCAATTTATTCTCGTTAAAATGCAGGAAAACCCGCGAATGAACAGGGCATATTCTATTTCCGGCTTCGACCCCGAAACCAAAACACTCAGAATTACCGTAAAAAAAGTGCTGAACGGCTATGGCAGCAACATTCTTTTCAACTTATTCAAAGAAGGCGACGAAGTCACACTCGAAGGTCCGCTCGGCTACGAACTCAATCTCGATATATCCGCCAAAAACATTCTGCTCGTTGCCGGCGGAATCGGCATCACTCCATTCCTTCCAATGCTCAAAGATCTGCACGATACTAATTTCACCGGAAACGTCCACTTCATCCACGGCGTAAACAAAGAATCCGAATTGCTTTATGTAAACGAAATAGAATCACTGCTCAGCGACAATATTAAATACACCCCCGTCGTAGCCTTCGACGAAAACTACCAGGGCGAAAAGGGCTTCGTGACAGATATACTCGAAAAACTTACCCTAAACGACACAAAAATCTACATGTGCGGCCCAAAACCCATGGTCTCCAACGCCGAAAAATTACTCGAAAAAATGAACTTCAACATGAAGAACTTGTTTGTGGAATCGGGTTGAGTTTTAATGAGTAAAACAAGCGTTTGATTTGACATATACTTGGCTTTTATCTCTGTACTGACACGGCAATAAGCAGTTACTCTTACCGTCGCGTTAGCAATTAAATGTTTAAAACAAGAAACCTCTGCATAACTATCAACATAAATTCGTTGGGGTTCTGCAGAGGTTTTTTTGTTTAACAATGCCGAGCCGTTAATTCGGATTCGGAAATGTTCATAATGTCATTTCGGAGATGAGAGGATTTGAACCTCCGCGCCGCGTTAACGGCCTACTCCCTTAGCAGGGGAGCCTCTTCAGCCACTTGAGTACATCTCCATGGGCTTTATATAAGAATGAATGAGCAAGTCTGTAAGCCGAGTTCTGTCGTGGACAGTCATCTATCTGCGCAGTACGTTGCCGTTCTGCTGAAGCGACGCTACCAAAGCGGGGCGGGCAGCCCGTTTGCTTTATTTGGTCTTGCACCGAATGGGGTTTACATAGACCTTTTCCGTTGCCGGAAAAGCGGTGCGCTCTTACCGCACCTTTCCACCCTTTCCGGTCAGCGAAGCGGTTTTTGCCGTAGGCAAAAAGACTTCTGACCGGTGGTTTATTTCTGTTGCACTATCCCTGAAGTCGCCTTCGCCGGGCGTTACCCGGCATTCTTGCCCTGTGGTGCTCGGACTTTCCTCATGCAATATTATTGCACGCGACTGTCCAACTTACTCATCATCTTTTTGCTCGGGTGTTTCGGCTTCTGCGACTTTTTTTGGTCTGCCGACTTTTTTGGGTTTTTCGATGGGTTCTTCAGCGATTTCTCCAGCAGTTTCTTCGACGACTTCCACAGCGGTTTCTTCTTTAACTTCCTCGGGTTCTGCCGGAGGCGGATTTAAGAGTATATCGGCTTCACGTTTGGAGAGGCTGATTCTGTTGTTTTCCAAGTCGATGTCGAGGACTTTTACTTGAACGACCTGACCGGGGGTTAATTCTTCGTCGGGTTTTGCGATGCGGCGGTCGGAAATTTGTGAGATGTGGATTAGACCGTCTACGCCATCTTCGAGGGTGACGAATGCGCCGAATTTTGCAAGTCGGGCGACGGTGCCGTCAACGATTGTGCCGACGGGATATTTGTCCAGAATGCCGTTCCACGGATTGGACGCGACATCTTTGAGCGTGAGCGAGATTTTGCCCTTTTCGGGGTCGGATTGAATAACGGTCGCGGTAATTTTATCGCCGATTGCGAGAACGTCGGAAGGTTTGCGAACGCGTTTCCAAGAGACTTCGGAAACGTGGATAAGTCCGTCGATTCCGCCGATATCAACGAATGCGCCGAAATCTACAAGGCGGCTTACTGTGCCTTCAACGACTTGCCCGACTTGTATTTTGCCGAAGATTTCCAAGCGGCGTTCGTCGGCTTCTTTGGCGGCGAGTTCTTTGCGACCCGCAACGATGCGTTTTTTCGAACGGTCAAATTCTATTATATTGAAGTTATATTCTTTGCCTTTGAAGGATTCCAAATCCTGCTCGAAACGTGAAGAAATTTGAGACGCGGGAACAAACGCGCGGCATCCGAGAATATTTGCGATAAGCCCGCCTTTTACGAGGTCTGTGATTTTACCCGGAAGAGCGGTTTTTTCGTTAAATGCCTGTTCCAATGTGCGGTAGTTTAACTGGTTGTCCACTTTTTTCTTTGAAACAATCACGTTTCCGTCTCCGTCGTTTACGCGGATTACGAAAACTTCCACTATGTCGCCCGGTTTGGCTATTTCGGTAAGTACCGCCGCTGAGTCGTCCGTGAATTCTGCCTTGCTTATTATTCCGTCTGATTTATAACCAAGGTCTACGATTACCTCCGTGCTTGTAACGCGAACAATCGTCCCCTTAACCACCGCGCCGTTGCGCAGCGATACCAGAGATTCTTCAAGCATTTTGCTGAATTCCGATGCCTCGTTATGATTTTCGTTTTTTGACAGTTCGCTCATGTTGCAAACACTCCTTAAATACGCAGAAAAATAGGCATAATAGTAAATTTTAGCCTTGGTGCGGGCATTCTATCATTAACCTTAATTTTACGCAACAAAAAATTATTTTATTGCAGGCGACGATGCCAATGCTGTAACGCGTTCGACGACGATTGCCATTACTTTTTCAACGAGTTCGGTTTTTACTTTTTGTCCCGCGAATTCTTCCATTGAAATTGCTTCGCCGTAATTTATTTTTATCTTCGAAAAAAATTTATAACTCGCATTTACTCCGACAGGAATAATCGGTGCGCCCGATTTTAACGCGAACATCGCAACGCCTGCCTTCGCGTTATCGAAGCCTTCCATTCGCGTTCCTTGCGAAAAAAGAACCACGCCCTGTCCGTTTTTCAAAATATCCATCGTGGTTCTGTACGCCTGCATATCCACCGCCGCGCTGCGGTCAATCGGATACGCGCCGTAACTGTTGAAAAACCAATTGCCGAAACCTTTTGTAAACAATTCCTTCTTCGCCATAAATCGCGGAACGCGCTTCGTAAACATCGAAACGACAATCGGGTCGAAAGCGTGAATATGATTCGAACAAAGCAAAAACGCGCCTTCTTCAGGAATGTTTTCTTTTCCCGTTACCTCAAAGCGATAAGCGATATGACCGAGTATCCAACAAATTATTTTGCAAATTTTATAAAACATTTTCAACCTCCGAAACCAATTTTATTATCGCGTCTGCGGTTTCTTCGGGCGTCATACTGCCCGTGTCGAGCAAAATCGCGTCTTCGGTGCGGATTAACGGATGGTGTTCGCGGTTTTTGTCGCGCTCGTCGCGAATTATTGTTTCTTCACGAATTTTTTCGAAATCTACAGGAAGACCCTTCGATTCAAGTTCCGACATGCGGCGTTTTACGCGCGTGTTGAGGTTCGCGTCAAGATAAATTTTTAGCTGCGCCCACGGCAGAACATGCGAACCGATGTCGCGTCCGTCCATTACGACGCGTCCGGCGGAAGCCATTTCGCGCTGCTGCGCAACAAGCTTTTCGCGAACCGCAAGGTTATGCGCAACCACGGACGAACCTTCGGAAATCTCTTGCGTGCGAATTAATTCCGTAACATCACGTTCATTTAAAAATATTTTTTGAAAGCCTTCGACATTACAAATTTTTATATTTATTTTTTTAAGCGATTTTTCCAACGAAGCGGAATCGTGCATGTCCAGTCCGTTTTCCGCCTGATACAACGCAACAGAACGATACATTGCGCCTGTGTCGATGTACGTAAAGCTTAGTTTCTGCGCCACGAGCCGCGCGGTCGTGCTTTTCCCCACGCCGACGGGTCCGTCGATTGCTATTGCGAAACCTTTGTTTGTCATATTAAATTCCTTTCATATACTCCGCTGCGGAAAGCCCCGCGAGTCTTCCCGTCGAAAACGCGATTTGCAAATTATATCCGCCCGTCATTGCATCGACGTCCAATA
>JAIRVD010000288.1 GCA_031254075.1 Clostridiales bacterium | reverse complement strand
ATATTTGGTGAAGTGCTTTGCGCCGCGGCGGAAACTCCGGTGCTTCCGAATCCCCCGTCGCCGCGCGGGGTATCGGATAGTTCGTCGGTTTCTGTAAAGTCGATTATCTCTATTTTCGCGAGGATTAGTTGTGCGATTCTGTCACCGCGATTTATTTCAAAAGCATCGGGACCGTGGTTTATTAATAGAACTTTAATTTCGCCGCGATAATCGGCATCAATTGTGCCGGGCGAATTCAAAACAACAACGCCGTGGTTAAGTGCGAGACCGCTTCGCGAGCGAATTTGCGCCTCTAAACCCAAAGGGAGAGCAATCTTGACGCCTGTCGGAATCAAGACACACTCTCCCTTTTTTATTGAAACGGGTTCGGTTAATTTTGCGTGCAAATCCAAGCCTGCGGATTGGGGCGTTTGACGTGCGGGAATAGGCAAATCTTTAGCGTCGGAAGTGCGTTCAAGCAAGCATCGCTTCGGAAAAATCATGTTCATTCAACCCCTCAACCTTTTTTCCTACAAGAGAAAGACTTATTTGGTCAAGTTTAAAAATTTTATCGCAAACTTCGTAGAATGCATCTAAGTCGATTGCGTCAATTTTTGTGACGAGTTCGTCGGGTGTGATTACTTTGTCGAGCATTAACAGGGTGCGTCCGATGCTGTTCATGCGGTTTGCGGAATTCTCAAGCGAAAGAAGAAAATTGCTCTTGAGTTGTTCCTTTGCTTTTGAGAGTTGTTCGTTATCAATCTTATCGATGAACATTCCGCGAACTTCTTGCGAGATTAATTTGAGAACTTCATAAACATTATTAGGTGAAAGCGCGGCATAAACAAGGAAAATTCCCGTATCATAATAGCTTGCGTTATAGGAATAAACCGAATAAACAAGCCCGCGTTCCTCGCGGATTTTTTGGAAAAGCCGCGAACTCATTCCGCCGCCGAGAATTGTATTGACTGCGGCAAGCGCGTATGATTCGTCGATACCGGTTTTGATTCCGGGGAAGCCGACGCATAAATGCACCTGTTCGATGTCTTTTTCCTTCATGGAAAAGCCGGGAACATATATCGCGTCTTTTTCATTATCGACATCGGAACCGCCCGTATACGAGCCGAACGCCTCCGCAATTTTTTCGAAAACTTCGGTATCGTTGATATTGCCCGCAACGGCGATTACAACGTTTTTCGGATTATAACGCGCGTTCATAAATTTTTTAAAACCGTCGCACGAAAAACCCGCAATCGTTTCGGGTGTTCCGAGAATTGACATGCCTAACGGGTTTTGCGGAAAAGTATAATATTGAAGTAAATCGACAGCCAAGTCCTCGGGCGTGTCTTCGTACATGCTTATTTCTTCAAGAATAACGCCGCGTTCTTTTTCGATTTCGGCTTGGTCGAATTTCGAATTAAAGAACATATCGGTCAAAACATCTAACGCGACATCAAAATGCGTATCAAGCGTGCGCGTGAAATAGCAGGTATATTCCTTTGCGGTGAACGCGTTAAGCTGACCGCCGACTGCGTCCATTACATCCGCGATTTCCGGCGCGCTGCGTTTTTCCGTTCCTTTAAAAAGCATATGCTCTATGAAATGTGAAATGCCGTTGTTTTCGGGAGTTTCGTTGCGTGAGCCGTTTCTGACCCACACCCCGAAACTCACCGAACGTACGAACGGTATATTTTCTGTAACCACTCTAAGTCCGTTTGGTAACTCATTTACCTTAATCAATTATTCCGACCTCCGGAACCCCTGTTTCCCCTGTCGCCGCCACTGCGGTTTCTGTCGAACCCGCCGCTTCTCGGCGGCGGACGACGCACGGTTGTGTCTGCCGTCGGGTCGATTACCGCTTTGCGCGAAAGATTAATGCGCCCCTGGTCGTCAATTTCGGTAACTTTAACTTGAACGATGTCGCCTTCTTTCACAACATCTTCCATTTTTTCGACGCGTTTAACATCCCATTGCGAAATATGAACGAGTCCTTCTTTTTCGGGGGCAAGCTCAACGAACGCGCCGAAGCCCATCAGACGTGTAACCTTACCGGTATAAATCGCGCCGACTTCAGGCGGATTAACGATTGCCTTAATAATCTCAACGGCACGATTGACTTTTTCAATATCCCTGTCGGCAACAAAAATGCGTCCGTCGTCTTCCGTATCAATTTTTTCAACGCCCGACTCTTCAATTATACGCTTGATAACTTTTCCGCGTGAACCGATTACTTCAGCAATCTGTTCCGGATTAATACGAATAATTGAAATCTTAGGCGCAAACGGAGAAATTTCCGGACGCGGCTCGGCAATTGTAGGAATCATTACATCGTCGAGAATCACATCGCGCGCAATACGTGTTTGTTCAAGCGAATCGCGAATAATTTGCGGTGTAAGCCCGTTGACTTTGATGTCCATTTGAATGGCTGTGATGCACTCCTTTGTTCCTGCGACTTTAAAATCCATGTCGCCGAAGAAGTCTTCCAGCCCTTGAATATCTGTAAGCAAAATGAAATCGTCTTCTTTTTCACCCGTGACCATTCCGACGGAAATGCCCGCAACGGGACGTTTTATCGGAACGCCGGCAGCCATAAGCGAAAGCGTAGAAGCGCAAACGCTTGCCTGCGAAGTCGAACCGTTTGAACTCAGAACTTCGCTGACCAAACGAATTACATACGGGAAATCGTCTTCACTCGGAATCACGGGAACAAGCGCGCGTTCGGCAAGTGCGCCGTGACCGATTTCGCGACGACCGGGCCCGCGTGACGGACGTGTTTCACCGACCGAATAGCTCGGGAAATTATAATGATGCATATAGCGTTTGTTTTCTTCCGCTT
>JAIRVD010000211.1 GCA_031254075.1 Clostridiales bacterium | reverse complement strand
CAATATACCATGTTGCGCTATATATTTATTGTATCATGTAGACAAAAAAATAAGCCTTCTCGGCTTGCGTTCTCTGGTTTGTTTTAGACTACTGGTATTTTTTAGGTGATAAAGTAGGGAAAATATTCTGTATACTGTCTGTTCAGGCATTTCTATTGTTTTTGCTATCGCTAATACAGGCATTGGGTTACCACCGCCTATTTTAATTCAAGGGTTTTTTCAGCTTTCTTTGTTGTGATTTTTTTTTATAGGAAGTTGAATTAAAAAAACTATTGACAATTTTAAAAAGCTGTGTTTGAATTGTGAAAATTTAATATTAAACCGTTGATGCGGGGATAAAAGCAATAAATGCGCTTGTGAAATTTTCTTCGAAAATTTCCGTCAGAGAGTCCGGGGTGCTGTGAGCCGGATAGAGATGCAGATTGTTAAATGGGCCGCTGAGGGCATGGTGAAAGGAATTTCCCCGGGGAAGTTCCCAGTATTCCGTGACGTGTGGGCATACGTGAGTTGCCGGGGATGTGATTGCATCCCGACGAGCGCGCGGCATTTGCCGCGAATCAAGGTGGCACCGCGGATATTATTATTCGTCCTTGGTAAAGATTATTTCTTTGCCGGGGACTTTTTTATTGCCCGCACAAAAAGGAGAGGAAGCAACATGAAACATTTTAGTTTTGCGGGAACGGCGGTAATGCTGTTTGCGGCGGCGGTTGTAATGATTTTGCGTCCGTTTGAGTTGGACGCAAAGGCGCATTTTATGCTTGGCGGAATTTTAATCGCGCTTTGTGTTTGGATTTTCAAGCCGCTAAATTTATCTTATGGGGTCGGCGGACTTTTTCTCGCGGCGTTTTCGTTGGTGATTGGAATTTCGCCCGCGACTGTATTTTCGGGATTCACTCAAAATGCAATGTGGACGTTAATTCCCGCGTTTTTCTTTGGATATACTCTTTCGAAAACAGGACTCGGCAAGCGTATTGCGATGGCGATTATCATGCTGTGCAAACCGACTTATACTTCGCTTGTGCTTGCGTGGCTTGTAATCGGCATCGCGCTGAGTATTCTAACGCCGGCGATTACGGTGCGCGTTGCGATTGTTATTCCGATTGCCGTGCAGTGCTGTGAGCTTTGCAAATTGGAAAAAGGTTCGAAGGGGAATTCGCTGATTTTGCTTACCGCGCTTTCGATGGCTATGATTCCGGGTGCGGCATGGCTCACGGGGCTTATTTGGGGGCCGTTTATTCAAGGGCTTATGGACAGCACGCCCGGCACCGAAGGACTTGTTACATTCGGAAGCTGGTTTGGCACATCGTTTGTCTATGTTGCGGTAACGACGGTGTTGCTTATAATCGGAAGTCTGATTATTTTCAAACCGTCGGAAAAAATTTCCGCAACGGCTATTGAAGAAATAAAAAATCAGCCCAAAACAAAAATGAGCGTGCAAGAAATTTTTGCCGCAATTATTCTGCTCGCGGTTTTCCTCGCGCTTGTTACAAGCGGCTTGCATGGGCTTTCGGTTTCAGTCATATGTATAACCGCTACGGTTGCGTTCTTTCTTTTCGGCGTTTTGGATTCGAAGGAATTCAACGTCGCGGCTAATTGGGACTTGGTTATTTTTATGGCAATGGCTCTCGCGTTCGGCGCGATTTTCGTTGAAACGGGAATTTCCGATTGGCTCGCCGGAATAATTGTCCCCGCGCTTCGCCCGATTGCGGGCAATCCGTGGCTGTTTATGTTCGGAATAATGACTGTAATGTTCCTGTGGAGATTCGTTGACGTCGCGATTTTTATTCCGACGATTGCGATTATGGTGCCGATTCTTCCTGCGATTCAAGAGGCTTACGGCATCAGTCCCCTACTTTGGCCTCTGATTTTTGTAATGGCGGGTAATGCGTTTTTCATCGCGTATCAAAATATTTGGGCGGTAATGGGCGTTTCAATTTCCGGCGAGAGGGCATGGACACCGAAACATTTATCAATTTACGGTTTAATATATTTCGCGGCATGTTTGCTCGCGCTTTTCGCGGCAATTCCGCTGTGGATTAATCAGGGGCTTTTAGGAGGCGTACAATGATTAAGGAAGCGATTGTTCTTCTTTCGAAGAAAAAGGATTTATCTTATAAAATGGCGGAAGGCGTAATGCACGAAATTATGACGGGCGCGGCAACCGATGTACAAATGAGCGCGTATCTTACCGCGCTGAGTTTGAAGGGCGAAACAACGGAGGAAATTACCGCGTCGGCGTCGGGAATGCGCGCGCATTGTGTTCGGCTTTTGCATGATATCGACGCGTTGGAAATCGTCGGAACGGGCGGCGACCATGCGCACACATTTAATATTTCAACCGCCGCGGCTATAATCACCGCGGCGGCGGGAATTCCCGTCGCAAAGCACGGCAACCGAAGCGCGTCAAGCAAATGCGGTGCCGCCGATGTTCTTGAGGCTTTGGGTGTAAACATCAATATTTCGCCGGAAAAAAGCGCGGAGCTTCTGCGCGAAATCGGAATTTGTTTTCTGTTCGCACAGAATTATCACATCGCAATGAAATACGTCGCGCCGATTCGCCGCGAACTTGCGATTCGCACGGTGTTTAATATTCTCGGTCCGCTTACGAATCCCGCAGGCGCGAAAATGGAACTCATGGGTGTTTATGACCGCGAACTCGTCGAACCGCTTGTGCAGGTTCTGTGCAACCTCGGCGTAAAAAGCGCAATGGTTGTTCACGGCGAAGACGGACTTGACGAAATCTCCCTTTCCGCGCCGACATTCATCTGCGAAGCAAGAAACGGCAACGTGAAATCCTACACCATTACGCCCGAACAATTCGGCTTCACACGCTGCGCGAAAGACGACCTCAAGGGCGGCGACCCCGCCGAAAACGCCGAGATTCTTAAAGCGTTATTATCCGGCAAAAAGGGTGCGAAGCGCGACGCCGCCGTCCTAAACGCCGCCGCCGCAATGTATGTGGCGGGCAAATACGATTCAATCGAAGCCGCCGCAGAAGTTGCAAACGAAACAATTGACAACGGAAAAGCGAAGGCGAAATTGGATGAGTTTATAAAACGTTCAAATGAATGAAGGAGCATCGAACCATGAATATTTTGCAGGAAATCGCAAACCGCACAAAGGAGCGCATTAAGGCGCGAAAAAAATTTTTTCCGATTGATAAATCGCAATTCACAAAATGTGATTTTGATTTTCCGTTTGAAGCGGTGTTGCGTTCGGATGATATTGCGTTTATTTGCGAGATTAAAAAAGCGTCGCCGTCGAAGGGAATAATCGCGGAAAATTTTGACTATCTGCAAATTGCGAAGGATTACGAAGCGGCGGGAGCCGCGGCGATTTCTGTTTTGACAGAGCCGTATTGGTTTATGGGAAGCGACGATTATTTGCGCGAAATTTCGGGGGAGGTAAAAACGCCGTTGCTTCGCAAGGATTTTACGGTAGACAGCTATATGATATATGAAGCGAAAATGATTGGCGCAAGTGCAGTTTTACTGATATGCTCTGTTTTAGACAAAAACGAATTGGCGGAATATCAACAAATCGCTCATGAAATAGGGCTTTCGGTGCTTGTCGAAACGCATGACGAACGTGAAGTTGAAACCGCGCTTTCAATCGGCGCGAAAATTATCGGCGTAAACAATCGTAATTTGAAAACATTCGAAGTGGATTTAAATTTAAGCGAGCGTTTACGAAAATTAATTCCGCCCGATGTAATTTTTGTTTCCGAAAGCGGAATAACCGATGCGACCGGCGTTCAAAAGCTTCGCGAAATCGGCGCGAACGCAGCACTAATCGGCGAAAGCATCATGCGAAGCAATGATAAGAAAGCGGCAATAAAAGAGTTACGGGGGTATTGAAATGAATCACAAGGTAAAAATATGCGGATTAATGAGCCTTGATGATATTGAAGCGGTAAACGCGGCAAAGCCCGACTATATCGGTTTTGTATTTGCAAGAAGCCGCCATTCAATAACGCCGGGGCAAGCGAAGGAACTGCGCGGCGCACTTAACCCCGGGATAATTCCCGTCGGCGTATTTGTAAATGAAACAATCGAAAATATTTTGGCGTTGGTAAATGAAAATATTATTTCGGTAATTCAGCTTCACGGCGCGGAAGACGAAGAATTTATTCAAGCGTTAAAAACCAAAACCGACACGGAAATAATTAAAGCCGTTTCGATTGAAAAAACAGGCGACGCGCAACAATGGGAAAATTCCGCCGCAGATTATCTTTTGCTGGATAACAAAGGCGGCGCAACGGGAAAACCCTTCGACCACGATTTAATCGGCGAGCTTAACCGACCGTTTTTTCTTGCCGGCGGTTTAAACCCCGAAAACGTAACCTCTGCAATAAAAAAAACAGCCGCTCATGCAGTAGATGTAAGCAGCGGCGTAGAAAAACACACGGGAGAAAAATGCCCGGAAAAGATAGGAAAATTCATAAAAAAAGTGAGGTGTTATACATGAACAACGGAAAATTCGGCGAATACGGAGGCAGGTATGTTGCCGAAACTGTGATGAGCAGCTTGAAGGAATTGGAGCGCGCGTATGAGCATTACACGAAGGATGCGGATTTCAAAGCGGAATTGAAAGATTTGCTTAACAATTACGCGGGGCGTCCGTCGGGGTTGTATTTTGCGGAAAAGATGACGAAGGACCTCGGCGGCGCGAAAATTTATTTGAAGCGCGAAGATTTAAATCACACTGGTTCGCACAAGATTAACAATGTCTTGGGTCAGGCGTTGCTTGCGAAGAAGATGGGGAAAACGCGTGTGATTG
>JAIRVD010000188.1 GCA_031254075.1 Clostridiales bacterium | reverse complement strand
AAAACAGTATTTTTTTCGCACCCGTAACGCTTTCGCGCGAAACGGTTCGGCAGCTTTACGGCGAAACAATTCACACAGCCGCAACGCGCTTGGAAGCGTTCGGGCGTTGCCCGTTCGCGTATTACATGAATTACATTCTCGGCGCGAAGCCGCGAAAATTATACGAAGTTCTGCCTTCAGACCTCGGAAAACTTTTTCATGATGTAATTGCGGAGTTTACAAAAAAACGCCGCTTTGACCTTTCGCGAGCGGAAATTTTTGCGGTTGTTGATGAAATGACCACTGAGATGAATTCGGAGGATTCAATTTTTCACCGCTCCGCGCGTAACAAACATATTCTGGCAAAAGTGCGGAGCGTCGCGGCGGCTTCGTGTTGGGCAATCTGTGAACAAATAAAAAACGGGCAGTACAGCCCTTCATTAATAGAACACGAAATTTTAACAAGCATTACCCTCGAAAACGGAAAAAGCCTTTCGCTTCACGGACGCGTTGACCGCGTTGACGCTTTTGAAGATTCATTAAAAATCATAGACTACAAAACCGGCGGCGCGAAATTCAGCATGGACGAAGCTTTAAAGGGTGTTCAATTGCAGCTTATGCTTTACATGAACGCACTGACAAATTCGCGCGGGCAAAAAACGCCCGGCGGAGTTTTCTATTTTCCAATCGACGACCCAATCATAAACACCGATGAAATTCTTTCCGACGCCGCCCGCGATGAAGCATTGTTAAAATGCTTCAAAATGTCCGGCATAGAAATAAATGATAAATTCGACATGCATAGCTTTAAAACCTTCGGCGGCGAAATCGAAAATAAAGTAAAGGAACTCGGCGAAAAAATTTATGCCGGAAATATAATCGCTCAACCATACACACACGGACCGAAAAGCCCGTGTAAATATTGCAAATTTCCATGCGGAGGCAACTCATCATGAAGAATCGAATTATTCGCAGTTACAATGCAAGTCGGGCAGGTTTTGATAATTACGAGAATGGGTGACGAAGAATGAAAAGTTTAAACCAAAAATACGCCGCGATTGTGCGCAGATGTTTTGAAGAAAATATAAAAAGCGGAAACGCGGCGTTAAAGTATATGCAGTCATCAACGGCGGTGTATCACGGTGAGGCGGTGCAGTGTCTTTACATGCCGAAAATTTTTTCACGTGAGGCGTTTGAATTTTTGGAGAAAGCGGCGGGCGAAATTTGCGGGATTTTGGATAAAGTAATATTACGATATTTGAATGACGCGGAATATCGAAAGCTTTTTGCGTTTTCGCCTGAATTGGAGGAATTAATTCTGACAGAGGCGGGGTATTCGCGATTGCTGCCGATAGCTCGAATTGATATTTTTTTCAATGAGGACGATTTTTCATTTAAGTTTTGCGAATTTAACGCGGACGGCGCAAGCGCGATGAACGAGGAGCGCGAAATAAACATCGCGACGCGCCAAACCGACGCGTTCAATGAAATGAGCAAGGAATACGAATTGCAAAGTTTTGAGCTTTTTGACTCGTGGGTGTCGGAGTTTACGGATATTTACGCGGATTATTGTATTAACAATAAGAACGCGGTTAGCAATCCGCGAATTGTGATTACCGATTTCATGGATAACGCCACGGTCAATGAATTTTTAATGTTCAAAAAGGCATTTGAAAAAGCGGGATATAATACGGAAATTTGTGAGATTCGCGACCTTGTTTATTCCGACGGAATTTTAAAAACACCTGACGGCAAAAAAACAGACGCAATCTATCGCCGCGCAGTAACATGCGACGTCATGCGTCACAAGGACGATGTTAAGCCGTTTTTGCAAGCCGTTCGCGATGGTGCCGTTTGCGTAATCGGACATTTCCGCACACAAATAATTCATAATAAATCGGTGTTTAAAATTCTACGAATGCCCGAAACTTTGCAATTTTTAACGGAAGACGAACAACAATATGTATTGCGGCATATTCCCGAAACATTGCCGCTTAACAAGGAAAATATAAACGCGTTCGAAGTAATAAAAAATAAAAACGACTGGATTATCAAACCCGAAGACCTATACGGCGCGCGCGGAGTTTTCGCGGGTGTTGATATGGACGGCGACGCATGGGCGAAAGCCGTCGCACAATCCGCCGATACGGGTTATATTCTGCAACGCTTCTGTACTCCGTATAAATCGAAAAACTTGAATTTTAACAACAGCCCGCACCCCGAATTTGAAATGTACAACAATATCACGGGTCTTTTCGTTTACAACGGAAAACTCGCAGGGCTGTATTCACGCGCGGGGCAAATGGGAACAATCTCGTCTCATTCGCGTGGGCTGACGCTGGCTTCGCTTGTTGCGATTGGGGCTTCGTGCGATACGGTTTCCGCTTCTTTTTCAGAACACGCAAAAAGCTCGTAAGAATAAAAATTACGAGCGCGATAAAAATAATTAATTTTTTCATGTGATTTCTCCGAAATAATTCTTTACATTGAAGTACGCGATATTTTCCGCGATTTTGCTGATGCGGTTCATATCGCGCGGGAATTCGCCTTTTTCTGTCCATTCGCCGAGTTGCATGGCGAGGATTCGGCGGAAATAATCGTGGCGAGGGTAGGAGAGGAAACTGCGGGAGTCGGTGAGCATTCCGATGAAGTTCGAAACCATTCCGTGGTTTGCGAGGGTGATTAGGTGTTTTTGCATACCCGGTTTGTTGTCATTAAACCACCATGCGCTGCCCCATTGCATACGTCCGCGAATGCCGCGTCCTGCGAAATTGCCAATCATAGTGGCAAGCATATCGTCGGCGGATGGATTTAATGCGTATAGAATTGTGCACGGCAAAGCGTCGCGGTTTTCCATGTCGTCGAGTATGCGCGCAAGCGCAAGCGAGAAGTTGGCGTCGGAAATGCAATCGAAACCCGTGTTTGCGCCCGCCAATTTTAACATGCGGGAATTATTGTCGCGTTGAACCGCCATATGAAGTTGCATTACCCAATTGCGTTTGTGGTATTCGCCGCCAAGCCATGAAAGCAGACGCGTTTTATACATATTTATTTCTTCATAAGTAATCGCTTCACCCGCGACGGCTTTTTTCATAATGCGGTTTGCGTCGTCGTCGGTTGCGTTTGTATCGAATATCGGCGGCTCAAGGCTGTGGTCGGAGATGCGGCAACCCATTTGCACAAAGAAATCCATTCGGTTTGAAAGCGCGTTGCGTAAGCTGTCCCAATCGGAAATATTAATTCCCGAAATTTCGCCGAGTTTTTTTAAGTATGTGGCATAACCGGGTTTTTCTATGCCCCATGCGCCGTCCGGGCGGAATGTGGGTAAAACCTTCGGCACGCCCGGCGCGTTGGTTTCTTTTATTATTTTATGATGTTCAAGCGAATCTGCGGGGTCGTCCGTTGTTGCGAGCCATTCGACGCGGCAGCGTTTTAATAAGTTGTGTACGTTGAAATCTTCTTTTTCGATTTGCGAATTGCACAGCGCGAAAATTTCCGCCGCGTTGTCGGAAGAAATTACGCCGTCGAAGCCGAAGTATTTTTTTAATTCCATATGCGCCCAGTGATAAACCGG
>JAIRVD010000168.1 GCA_031254075.1 Clostridiales bacterium | reverse complement strand
CAACAGATTGGGGTATTGCCCTTCGGAAATATTCACTTTTACCCGCAGCGAACATCCGACCAAATTTCACCGATGCAATTTGGGCTTGATGATGATTTCAACGACTTCATATCTGAAATACATCGTTTTCACGAGGAACTTGAACATCGCTTTCCCATGCTCGATGCGTCTCACATCCCCGGAATACATTTCGACAGCAGAAATTTCCCGGAATTGTACGAGTAATATGAGAAAATGAAAAAGGCACTTGTTTTCCATTGGGTTGGAAAGCAAGTGCCTTTTAATTTACGTCACGTCAATCTAATGACCACGTTTTGACAAACGCCACGGTGAACAAACAATGCACGATTTGTTCACGTTAATTCTCACATGGAACGACACGGGAAAAGAAAAATAAAAAGTTTTCCCTTTTCGGAGAATTCAGAGTGGTCATTTCATCAACGGAGAAGATAAATATCAGGAAAACAGCGGCGCGTTGCGGGTTTGTTGAGGACGCAACACGTCAGTATAATTTAGAATAAATCGAAATAATCTAAAATCGGCAAATTGCTTCAAATCGAAAAGATTTTCTTTGAAAATAGCCATCGTGTTCGTCGGATTCTCTTATCCCTTCATTTCATTCTGCAATTCGTCGTATATTCTCATTCTTTTCACCTCTAATGGTTTAATTCGACGCCGGTATGCCTTTATCCTTTAAATCCGGTTGTTTTTTAAATTTACATATAATGCCGTTTGAACTTCTGGATAAACTCGTAATTTTCTGGTAATGTTAGAGAATGTCCGGAGGAGTTGATGCCCTTGAAGGTTCTTGAATATCTGAACGAGCAGCCGATACGCGCTTTTGCGTTACGCAAAGAGCTTTCCGCGATGAACATGGTTGACATTGGGGAAATTTTTGATGATTTAAGCAAGGAGCAGACGATACAGTTGTTTCGTTTGTTGCCTAAGGACATTGCGGCGAATGTTTTCGCGTATATCGAAACGGATAAACAGCAAATAATAATTGAAGCCCTTACTGATAATGAGGTCGGAAACATTATCGAAGGGCTTTTTGCCGATGACGCGGCGGATTTCATAGAAGAAATGCCGGCGAATGTAGTTAATCGTGTTTTGAAAAGTATAAATGATGAGAAGCGCGCGATTATAAATCAGTTATTACAATATCCCGAATATTCCGTCGGAAGCATAATGACGACGGAGTATATGACGTTGCGCGAAGATAATAATTTAATTGAAGCGTTTGAAGAAATAAGAACGCGCCGCATGAAGGGACTTCATACATGCTATGTATTACGGCGCGACAAATTGCTTGTCGGAATCGTTCCGTTGCGGCGGCTTTTGCTTGCGAAGGAGCATGAACGCATCGGCGATATAATGAGCCGCACTGTTATCAGCGCGCAAACGCATGATGACCAGGAAAAAGCCGCGCGTTTGTTCCGCAAATATGATTTGCTTTCGTTGCCCGTTGTAGACAAGGAAGGGCGCATGGTCGGAATCATCACCGTAGACGACGCGGTTGAAATCGTAGAAGAAGAAGCAACCGAAGACTTCGAAAAAATGGCGGCGATTCTTCCGTCGGAAGAACCGTATTTGAAAACGGGGGTTTTGAAACACGCGTATCGTCGTGTCGGATGGTTGTTAATTCTTATGCTGACCGCGATTTTAACAGAAATGATTATTTCCGACGTGCAAGAGCTTCTCGCGGTACTGCCCGCGCTGCTTGTTTTCATGCCGATGCTTATGGACATGGGCGGAAATGTCGGCTCGCAAACATCGACGCTTATTATTCGAAGCATGGCTTTGGACGAAATCGGTATAAGCGATATTTTAACAGTTTGGTGGCGAGAAATTCGCATTGCGCTTTTATGCGGAATTATTTTGAGTATTATCAACGCGGCGCGTGTATTTATATTTAATTCGGGCAATGTTTGGCTTACGCTTACCGTTACGCTGACGCTGCTTGCAGTAATCGCGATTTCGAAAAGTCTCGGTTGTTTGCTGCCGATGGCGGCGAAAAGAATTAATCTCGACCCCGCGATTCTCGCAACGCCGATTATTAAAACCATCGCCGACGTTATGGCGCTTCTTATGTACTTTGCAATTGCATCCGTTTTAATTCCGGAATTGAGGTGAGCGCGTGGACAAAAATATTTTAAGTATCATAAATGAACATCAGCATCTTGAATTACTGATTCTTTTTGAGCATATGAACGCCGTTGACATCGCCGAAGCCCTCGAACACGCGGAAGCTGCTCCGTCGATTGCGGCATTTCGTTTATTGGAAGAAGGACTTGCGGCGGATGTTTTCTCATATCTTTCGCCCGAACGCCAACAGCTTTTCGTAAGCGAATTCACAGATACCGAAGTAGAAGAAATTATGGACGACCTGCCTGTTGACGACTTCGTTGACTTTATCGAAGATGTTCCTGAAGAAGTGGGCAAGCGCGTTTTAGAAAGCGTAAGCGCGGAGAAAAGCGAAATCGCAGACCGAATTTTGGATTATCCCGAGGATTCCGCCGGAAAAATAATGACGACGGAAATCGTTCAGTTAACCGCGGAATCAATGGTGAAAGACGCACTGCAAATTATCAGAACGTCAGGCGTTGACAAAGAAACGATTTACACCTGCTACGTCGTTGACGACGAACGAAAACTCATCGGCGTGGTAACGGCGGACACCTTGCTCTATTCGCATTTGACAGAAAAAATCGGCAATCTGATGGACACCACCGTAATTTCTGCCGAAGCCGGCGACGACCAAGAAGAACTCGCGTTAAAATTCAGCAAATACGATTTAATCGCGATGCCCGTTGTAAACCGAAGCGGTCAGCTTGTCGGAATTGTCACAATCGACGATATTCTGCGCGTAATGACAGAGGAAGACACCGAAGACTTCGCAAAACTCGTAGGCGTTAACCCCACCGACGAACCGTATATGAAAACGGGCGTAGTAACGCAAACGAAAAACCGCATCATCTGGCTGCTCGTATTAATGCTTGCGGCAACCGTCGCGGGCGCAATAATCGGAGCGTTCGAAGATGCGCTTGCCGTGCTTCCCGTTCTCGGCGCGTTTATTCCGATGCTTATGGGCGCGGGCGGAAACGCCGGCGCGCAATCCGCCACGGTCGTTATTCGCGGTTTGGCTTTGGGCGAAATCACAAAATCGGATATTTTTAAAATAATCTTCAACGAAGCCGGAATCGCTTTGATTTGCGGCGTAATTCTCGGCACGGCGAATTTCATTCGTATTTCAATTATGTACGGCAATGTCGAAAATAATTTAACACTCGCGCTCGTCGTTTCCGTCAGCCTTTGCATAACCCTCGTCGTCGCAAAAACTATCGGCGGAATGCTTCCCGTCGCCGCAAAAATTTTCAACCGCGACCCCGCCGTTATGGCTGCTCCGCTTATCACCACAATCGTTGACTGCACCGCGCTGCTCGTTTTCTTCATAATCGCAAGTGCGGCATTTGGGATATAGGAAATGAAAGATATTTTATCTATGAATTTTTCGGAAATTGAAGGTCTTGTTACCGAATCGGGACAACCCAAATACCGCGCCGAACAAATCTTTGATTGGCTTCATCGGCGCGGCGCGAAGTCATTTGACGAAATGGAAAATCTTCCGAAAACCCTGCGCAACGAACTCGAAAATCATTGCTACATAACAAATGTTTCCGTTGAAGAAAAATTTCTTTCGAAAAACGACGAGACCGAAAAATATTTATTAAAACTCGGCGACGCATACGTAGAATCTGTGCGAATGAAGTATAAACACGGCAATTCCGTTTGCATCTCAACACAAGCAGGCTGCAAAATGGGTTGCAAATTCTGCGCAAGCGCGGAATCGGGTTTTTATCGAAATCTTTCCGCAGGGGAAATGTGCGCACAGGTTTACAACGCCGCAGGCATCTCACGTCATTCCGCGCTTGACGCAAAATCCCCCGGGATTACAGAGGACAATAGGGGATTCCGCGCCAAGCCCGCGGAAATCCGTAACGTCGTTCTGATGGGATGCGGCGAACCTTTGGATAATTTCGACGCAACACTGCGCTTCATTGAATTAATCACCCACCCCAACGGAATGAACATTTCACAGCGAAATATCACCGTTTCTACCTGCGGACTTGTTCCGCAAATTCATGCGCTCGCAAAAAAAGAATTGCAAATCAATTTAGCAATTTCCCTTCACGCGCCCACAGATGAAATTCGCGAAAAAATAATGCCAATCGCAAAAACCTTCCCGCAACGCGAATTAATTTCCGCCTGCCGCTTCTACACCGAAAAAACCCGCCGCCGAATCACTTTTGAATACGCACTTTCCAAAGGGTTGAACGACATCCCCGCTCACGCGAAATTTCTCGCAAAACTTCTTCATGGATTACTCTGCCATGTAAATTTAATTCCAATAAACAAAGCGCGAGGCAACTTCTCCCCTACCCCGCGCCGCGACATCGAAATCTTCGCTTCAATTCTAAAAGAAAAAAATATACCCACTACCATTCGCCGAAGCCTCGGCAACGATATCAACGCCGCCTGCGGTCAACTACGCTTGCGGCGGAAGGAAATTGCAATTTGTCCATTTCACCACGGCAAGTGATAACCGAGTGGTCATTTCATCAACGGATTCCTTGCAAGCCTGATAAAAGCTATTTAAAAATAAAA
>JAIRVD010000153.1 GCA_031254075.1 Clostridiales bacterium | reverse complement strand
CGTAAAATTTAAGTAGTTCAACCAACGAAACAACATTATCACGGATTGATTCATATGTGTGTGTAAGTTCTCGGTTGATGTCGCTAATATAAACTTCATCAATCGAATAATGGTTTAATATATCAAATAAAACTGCGCCGCCGCCAACAAACGGTTCGGCATATTTATTTATTCGACCGCCTAACTCGACAGGATATTTAGCTCTTATTTCATTTAATATTTGTGATTTGCCGCCCGCCCATTTCACAAAAGGCTTGGCTGTGCGTTCGGGTTGCATTTTACGCATTAGGAACACCATCCATTGTTCGTTATTTTAAAACTATAGCATAAAAACTAATATAAAGCGAATATAAATTCGAATACAGTTCATCAAGTAAATTCAATACACAACAGCATCCGGGGGGGGGTACACCGTCGAGAAGCAAAGCCTTCGGCGGTTGTTTTTTATATTATTTTCCCATCAGATAATTTCACTCCGTCTGTTCCCGATTTGCCATATCTATTTTCTCCTTCAATTTTTCAACTTCGTGCTGTACGTTCACCCACAAAGCGGCGGTAATGTTTTTAAGCGGATATTTGATTTGAAGATTCTTATCTTGTGAGTTAAAAGCAAAAAAATGCCTTGCGGCATTTTACTTTATAGTAAGTTCTTTCTCATTCGCGTACACCCACTTTGCCATTTCTATACAATCGGGAATTAATTCATCTTGATTTATTGATTTATAGTACGCGGCAAAAATAAGTTGAATTGAAAGAATGATTTTATAAATCGCGTTTAACTCATTTTCTTGCAATGTGTTTTCGGAGTTGTAACCGCCGAGAAACGCACAGGCGAATTCGTGCCACTTTTTTACATAATCCGCGTCGTGATATTTTCCGACAAGCATGGATGAAAATAAATATGATATATCAAAAATGCGAACATTTTCTTGTGAAATATCAAAATCCAAAAAACCGGAGACTTTACTATTTTTAAATAAAATATTTTGGAAATGAATATCTCTGTGAATTAACTGTCGCGGTAATTCGCGGTAGTGGTTTTCAAATTGCAAACACGAATCAAAAATTTCCTGCGGAATGCCTTTTGCATTAGGAATAATCCATCCGTTTAATTCATTAATAAAATCGCTTTTTTTGGCTTCGATATCTGAAATGTTTTTCAAAACCTTGTGCAACCGCGCAACTTCAACACCGGTGTTAATCGCTATGCTTATATAATCGCTTTTAAACGGGTCAATATGTTCGCCTTTCATTTTTCGCATCAGAGTGAAGATTTTATCATTTGAAACAACAAATTTATCACCCGAGACGGCAGATAAATATTCTGTCACGGGAATTCCGTTTGCGGTTAAACGGCTGTTAAGCTTTAAGGTCTTTTCAACTTGATTAGAATCTTCATTTTCCTTTAAAACAAATTTTTCGTTAATGAGTTTCGCGCTTTTATTAATCTCAACTATCTCAAACGGCGGATTTAAACCAAATTGTCTAATAATATTCTCCATAAAATCATCCTCCGTGAGCATTTTATATTTATGAAAATGTTTTATATAGTTAAAAGATAAATAAAATCATTTTTTCACCAACCCTACGCATAAAATAATTGTGAGAGGAGTGTTTTTAAATGAAGCAAACGGTTCATGAGCATATAAAGCAGATGGATATTTCGCTGGGCGGTGGGTTTTTTGCGGAAGCGACGCGGATAGATACGATTAACCATCCGATTTTGGTTGTGGGGCTTGGCGGAACGGGAACGGACGCGCTTCTTAGGTTAAAATATCAGGTAAACCGTCGGTTTAGACTGCCAGATAACGCTGTTAATAAGCAGAAAAAATCGAAACCCGATAATATTGAATATCTTTCGCTTGAAACGAATGAGCATGAGCGAAAAAAATATAAGGGAATCAGCCTTGACCCGCACACGGAAACGATTTTGCTTTCGAACGCGGGGATTGGCGCGATTTTAAATAACCGTTCTACGATTCCCGAATATATAACTAATTGGCTTAATCCCGAGCTTACGATTACGGACGGAACAAAAGGCGCGAGCGGAAACCGTCAAGCGGGGCGGTTATTGCTGTTTGAAAAAATCAATACGGCAATAGACGCGATTGACGCAAAAATTCGCAATCTGCGAACCGACCGCGAAAATAAACTGCTGGTATTTTTGCTTTCGGGGCTTTCGGGCGGGACGGGCGGCGGAATGTTTTTAGACATCGCGTATATAATCCGCGGTTTAATGGAACGCGAATACGGAAGCAAAGGCGTGGACAAGGTGGAAATCATGGGCTATTTATTTACGCCCGACATTCATCTTTCGAACAACATAAATATTCATACGGAGGAATATATTCAGCGCAACGGATATGCCGCGTTAAAAGAACTGGATTATTTCATGAATATCGAAGAACGCGGTGAGCGTTTTTCGCAAAAATACGGCACACGTCTTGAAGTGAATTCCGCGCTTGCGCCGTTCAATTTGTGCCATTTGGTGAGCGCGTGTAATACCGACGGCGTGTTTATAAAAAACGCGTATGATTATTGCATGAATGTTACGGCGGAAAATATCGTGAATTTTCTCGCGCTTGAAGACAGGGAGTCGGGCTGTGAGTTTGCGATTGCCGATTATCACAGCAATCTGATTTCAAATATCGGCACAATGAAAAGCAATCTGCCCGAGAATTTACCGAACTGCGCGAATTTTTCCTATAATATAATAGGCGCGTCTGCGGCGATTTTACCGACTGAGGAAATTAATTCGTATTTGGTCTACGCGTTGTTTAAAGAAATGGGCGAGATGTTCGATGCAGAACCCGACGACCACGATTTGCAAAAGTTTGCACAGCCGATTGATATTAACACGCTCGGCGCGGAAATTTCGCGACAGCTTCCGCCGATTAAGCTTGATTATGCCGAGACGGATTATTACAGCTATAACAATGTAATAAAGACGCGGCGTGTTAACGTGGATGAAAAATTGGCGGAGCAGTATGCTTTGTCGAAGAGAGCGTTATATGAAGTAAAAGATTTAACCGCGAAAATCACAAAAATCACGAAAAAAGAATTAAAAGAAATTTTTTTGAAGCATGGAGCGATTTACACAACACGAATGATTTCGAGCGACAGAAATCCGTGTTTGCTTGCGCGAATCGACGCGTATATACAACATCTTCATGAAAAGATTGCACGTCTTAATGAGGAGCTGGACGCGTGTGAAATTTCTGCCGAAACGCGGCTTGAAGAAGCGCGTAAGGCATTTTTGATGAAACGCGAAAACAAAAAAAACGCATACATTGAGGCGAAGATTCAAACATACACACTGCGTTTGCAAAAGGATTGTTTTGCGCAATTGATTGAATGTTACAAAGACATTCGCGCCGCGCTTGAAGCCGAAAATGATAAAATTTATTCCGTTTACGCGGAGGTTTTAAGAGAAATAAATAAAATTCTGCATAACAACGCTGAAATTATTTTGGCTGAACAGCCGGTTGAAACGCAAAAAAATTATCATTGGAATGTGATTTCGGTAAAGGACACAATCCCCGAAATCGAAGATGCAATGGAAAACACTTCGTTGATTGCGCGCGATTTTTTTAAATCGTTGCTCGAAGACGCGGCAAGGTGGCTGAACGACAATGAATTAAATATCACGCAGGCTGTTTCGGATTTTATGTATGACAGATTCAGCGAATTTTTGTCTTCTTCGATGTCGGAGTTTTTGAAATTCCGCTACGGAAGGGAACGCCTTGTCGAGTCAATCATAGAGTCGGAAATCGCTCCGCGTTTGCATCGCGACGCAAAACCGATTTTTCATCTTGACAATGCCGCCGGAATCTTCAATTTCCCAAGCTACGGCATGGTAAGCGTTCCGGCAAATACATCCGATATTCGGCGCGGCATCGAGGCGTATCAAAATCACGCGCTTGCAAATCTGCGTTTCAATATTCGCAAAAGCAGCATTACCGACCGCGTTTTTTGGCTTAATACGCAAAACGGAATTCCGCTTTTCGCCTACACACCGATTCGCGTTTGCGAAGAACTCTACGAACGCACAATCAATTCGAAGGAAGGCGTCGGCAGGCATCTCGCAATGAACGATAACGAAAACTGGCGCGACCTCCCCTCCCCCCTCGCCGAAAAACTCTGGGGCGACACTTATACAAATCCGCGCCAGAAAGCCCTAAACGACAATGCCCGCCAAATCTTCCGCCACGCAATAGAATGCGGAATCATTCAACAAAAAAACGGACGCTTCTATTTAAACTCACGTCCGATTTTTAACAGCACCACATTCGAACAGGCAGAAGACTTTTTCATCCGCTGCCCAAACCTAATCGCTATTGCTAAAAACCAAAGTTTTTCCGAAATCGAAATTTCCGAAATTTCCGAAAATGACAACCACGAAGACTTCCTTCGCGTTCATGTGTATGAAGCACTAATAAAGCCTTGATTTGATACGCAAAAAGCCGGAATTCCTTTCTGACCGAAAAAGGAACTCCGGCTTTTTTATTTAATAAACAATCTCCACGGTGCGTGTTTCCGCGTTCCAAGTGACTTCCGCGCCGAAGAACTCCGCGATAAAGCGCAACGGAACCATTGTGCGTCCGTCGATTATTTGCGCGGGGACTTCCATGCCGAGCGCGGTGAGTTCGGGCGTGGTTTCGCCAATGGGAATCACGAGAATTCGGTCGCCGTTGATGATAGTGACGTCGCGGGTTGCTTCGTTCCAAGAAACTTGCGCACCGAGCGCGTTCGCAAGGAAGCGAAGCGGAACAAGCGTTCTGCCGTTTACAATCATTGGCGGAACGTCCATGACAATATCGGGGGAATTTCCGTTTAGGTCGAGAATTGTATTGCCGCCGATTTGCAGAATAAAATGGTGAATATATTCATGGGTATCATCCGCAGTATTCGGCGGAACGGGTGTTGCAGACGGAACAGGCGTTGCTTGCACCTGTCTGCCGATTAAACCGCCGGTTGAGCCGCCTGTAGAAGGACGGGGCGTTGGTGACGGCGATGGCGTGACGCCTGTCGCAAGAATGGAGCGTGTTTCTTCAACGGTGCAGTCCGCACGAGTGCAAATTCGGTATTCAAGCCCATTCGTTGTAGCGGTTGCGGCGGTTCTTTCCGTCCATGTGTTTGGGAAGTCATGACCGAGCGCGGGAATAATTCTCGTGTTGTGCGCCGTGCAGGTCGGTGTTGTGCAATATGCTTCTTCTTCGCCGTCATGTTCGCATTCGGCAGGGATTGTTTCCGCGTATTCGCCAAAGATATGAGCCGTTACAGGAATTGTTTGCGGCAGGGTTACGGGGCAAAGGGTGCATTCAATTGTTCCGCTTCCTTGCGCAAGGCAGGTTGCGGGGGTGATTACCGTAACCGCTTCGTGGAAATCGTGAGCGCAGCCCGTGTTTGGAATGCTGTTGGTTTCAAATTCGTCACAACCCATGCGGGTACATATTCTTTCATAAATAATGGGG
>JAIRVD010000133.1 GCA_031254075.1 Clostridiales bacterium | reverse complement strand
GTCTCCGTCATTCGAAACAAAACTCAGCCCGGGCGACGCCGCAACCCAAACGCCGTTATCGTCTGCGAGCATTCGCAGAACAACGCCACCCGACAACCCGTTTTCTTCACGGAAGCGCGTTGTGCCGTTCTCGTTGATTCTGTAAACGCCGCTGCCGTCGGTACCGAGATACAGTGCTCCGTCTGTGTATACAATCGAAAGAACCATGATTTCGG
This sequence comes from Clostridiales bacterium, assembly GCA_031254075.1. Taxonomy (GTDB): domain Bacteria; phylum Bacillota; class Clostridia; order Lachnospirales; family WQUN01; genus WQVC01. The sequence continues at coordinate 3,158 of JAIRVD010000133.1, read as the reverse complement.
GTAACTCGATTTGGATTTCCTCGGAAAAACCCAGAGCCGTATTCACCGAAACAACATCGTCGCCGAGAATAAAATCCACGCCGCTTGCCAAAGCTACCGCGAACGCTCCTGTCGGAAGCTCATGCACAAGGCGTGTTCGTTCCGTTTGCATTCCTTCGTTGACTGCCCAGTTGCGAAACGAATTTGTTCGCGGCGTGTAACGAATCACTCCGTAATCGGAATATGTGCTAATCCAAATATTTCCGTTTCTGTCCAACTGCAAGCCGCGAATGCGTTCGGTTAATAAATCTGTGAAATCGGTATGCGCAAGTTCGTTATACTCGTCAAGAATAAACAGCCCGTTGTTTGTGCCAATATATGTGTATCCGTCGTGAACAACTATTGCGTTCGCCGTACCCGTTTCGAATTGAACCATTTTGTTCCAATCGGTAAACGCGCTTGCCGTCAAGCGCACGTTTCCGCCGCGTTCGGCAGAAATCCATAAATTGTTTTGATAATCCTCAAAAATTCCGTTGTAAAACCCTACGCCGTTCGGATTCCCGCCGTCGTGGAAATTATAATCCGCGTCCAAAAATCCGATTCCATTGTCGGCGGCAATCCAAATAAAGCCGTTCGAACCCTCGAAAACGGCTGCGATGTTTGTCAGCGAGGTTGAAATAGTGTCGATTTGTTCAAAACCGTTCGCGCCAAGCGTTGTTATTATTATATCGCCGTTGCGCAACCCCGCAATCACGCGATTTCCGGAAACTATTTCGACATCGTAAAACGGCTCGTCGTATTCAAACATAATCGTTTCGCCGCTTTGCGTGTACGCGAACAACTCGCCGCTACTTAATACGGCGAATAAATTATCATTCTCATCTACGCAAAGCGAAATCGCAAACTGCTTAATTTCCGTGTCAAGCAGAATTTCCGAAACAGTGTTTTCCGAATGGTCAATGCGGAAAATTCCTTCCGGTGTTCCGCAAAAAACCGCGCCGTCGGAATCGCTTGTAATCGCGCGAATCATATTCGAAGGCAGTCCGGCGCTGATATCGTAAGCGTAAAAATTTCCGTTTTCTAACGCGACAAGTCCTCTGTCATTCGAACCAATCCATAAAACGCCGTCCGAGCATTCGTACAGTGAGCGAATGCTTGAGCTTCGAAAGCCGTTAGGCGAAACGGAATCCCATGCAGTGAAACGCGAGACGTCATATCTGTAAAGCCCGTTGTATCCGCCGAACCACATAAAGCCGTCGCGCGTTTGCAAAACAGCGTTCGCGCCGTCGCTCGGGAAATTATTAAAAGTCGAGCTGTAAATCGTCGCAATGTGATTCGCAAGAAAACCCGCGGCATAATCTTCCTCGGCAAAAATCGGAACCGTATGTAAAACTAAAATCGCAAACGTAAGTACAAGAAATTTTTTCAAATCAATCTCCCCCGTCTTACTAAATTATAACAATTTTATTTTTATATTGCAAAGCCAGATAAGCTGTGACAAAATGGAATTACATTAATATAAAGGAAAATGCCGTATGAAAAAGTTTATGCTGTTTTTGATATTAACGGTTTTATTCGCCTCTAATGTTTACGCGAACCAAATCAACGTCACAATAGAAGGAGAACGCGTGGTTTTCGCAGACCAATTGCCCGCGATTATCGACGGACGAACGCTTGTGCCGATTCGTGCGGTTTTTGAGCATATCGGCTTCGCGGTCGTGTGGCAGGAAGCTTCGCAGACCGTAACGCTCACACGCGGAAACGATATTGTGAGAATTTCAATCGGCAGTCCGCAGTTTACATCCAACGGACAAACTCACGCGTTGGATGTTCCCGCGCAAATTATCGGCGGACGAACATTGCTACCGATTCGCGCGGTGCTGGAAAGCGTCGGCTACACGGTAAGCTGGAACGCGTCAACAAATACCGTAATCGTAACCGCCGCGCCCGAGCGGCAATCAACAACGATTCCGAATCGCCGCCTTACAGAATCGGAGATTGAAGCGTGGACAAATAACTACCAAGCATACGGCGGCGCAAACGATTTCGAACTCGAAGTAGTTCGCCTGACAAATATCGAACGCGAGGCGGCAGGCGTTCCGCCGCTTGAACCATATGAGCCGTTAATGATGGCGGCGCGATTCAAAGCGCAAAGCCTTTTCGATTTGAGTTATTTCAACCACACAAGCCCCGTCTACGGAAATTTTTCCAATATAGCACGCGAAGTCTTTAAGATGCCGCCGCGCTCAATGGGCGAAAATCTGGCGCAAGGGCATCGTACACCCGAGGACGTAGTGCAAGGCTGGATGGATTCGGGCGGGCATCGCACAAATATCTTAAATCCCGAATACACTCGCATCGGCGTAGGTTTTTATAATAATCGCTGGGTACAAAACTTTTCAAATTAAGGAGAGCAGTAATGGAAAAACGAGTTGAAAGCATCGCGGATATGAACCAAGATTTCGCGCAGTGGTATACGGATGTCGTGCGCAAGGCAGAGCTTGCGGAGTATGCGGAAACAGGCGGCTGTATTATTTACAAGCCATACGGATACGCAATATGGGAATTGATTCAGGGGATATTGGACAAGAAATTTAAAGAAACCGGGCATGAAAATGTATATATGCCGATGTTGATTCCGGAAAGTTTGCTGCAAAAGGAAGCAGACCATATCGAAGGCTTTGCGCCGGAGGTTGCGTGGGTAACACATGGCGGTTCGGAAAAATTGCAGGAGCGTTTTTGCGTACGCCCAACGTCGGAAACATTATTTTGCTCTTTTTACGCAAATGAGATTCAGTCGTACCGCGATTTGCCGAAACTATATAATCAGTGGTGTTCCGTAATGCGCTGGGAAAAAACAACACGTCCATTCTTACGCGGACGCGAATTTTTGTGGCAGGAGGGGCATACCGCTCATGCAACGGCGGAAGAATCCCTTGCGGAAGCATTAGGCATTTTAGATATTTACTGCGAACTTTCCGAAAAAATTTTAGCAATGCCGTATATAAAAGGTCAAAAAACCGAACGTGAAAAATTCGCGGGCGCGGTAAGCACCTATACTTTTGAAAACCTTATGCAAGACGGAAAATCCTTGCAATCCGGCACAACGCATGATTTCGGCGATAAATTCGCACGCGCGTTTAATATTCAATATTCAGACAAGAACAATCAACAGCAAT